>JAGRAL010000042.1:1959-6174 GCA_020434605.1 Bdellovibrionales bacterium | reverse complement strand
TTTTAGTTTTAATATGCCAAAGTCTGCAAACGATTGGGAAAATAAAAGTATCAATGACAGCATCATGCTTTCTCCGTTAGAACATCATATCAACGAATAAGTAAAATAATAGATTTTTCTAATTTGGCTTTTGAAACTAGACATGCTAGTTTTTTTTAAATGCTTAAATTAATAATTCCTATTTTTTTAACACTAGTAAGTGCAAAGGAAAGTCCTATGGTACAAAAAGAGTCTGCCATTGTGGCCGGTGGGTGTTTTTGGGGCGTTGAGGAGATTTTTCGAAAATTACCAGGAGTCATTGAATCTACGGTTGGGTATACCGGTGGAAGCATTGAAAATCCCACATATGAATTGGTTAAAACCGGAGCTACAGGACATGCCGAAGCCATAGAAGTGGTGTTTGACGCTAAAAAAATTAGTTACGAACAGATTCTACATTATTTCTTTCGTTTGCACGACCCTACCCAACTAAATCGCCAAGAAAATGATATTGGCACTCAATATAGATCTGCTATTTTTTATTTAAACGACAATCAAAAAGCCATTGCCGAAAAAGTAAAAAAAGAAGGTGATGAATCAAAAAAATGGAAAAAACCTGTAGTTACACAGATTGTAAAGGCAACTAAGTTTTATAAGGCAGAAGATTATCACCAAGACTATTTAAAGAAAAACCCAGCTGGCTACAATTGCCACTATTTACGAGATTAAAATATGAAGTTTATAAAAATCCTATTCTATTCTTTGCTCATCATGTCTTGCACCACAAAGCAAAAAACACCAGTGGTTAGCACATCAAAACCTGTTAACGAAGTTTTTTATCCATACTATACAGGAAACGATAATTCCATCGAGACGATCGTATATAAACTTGATTTAACCAGTAATCCAAACGAGATAAAAGCCTTACTGTCAAATGCCATTCAAGGGCTTATCATTGAGAAAAGTTTTTTATCTTCACAAATATTTCCCGAAGGCTCACTATACCGAAAGCGAGTTCATAGCTTTTCATTAGACATGAGTACAAGTCCTAAGCACATCATCACAGCAAAGTTAACAAAGGACAGTAAGTACTCTTCTTACAAACTTGTAATACAAAAAATTAATCCTAAGAAGCGCGAAGAGGCTTATAGACAGTGGCTGTTCTCTGATACACTAAGCGATGATCAAATCGCTATTCGTATATCAAGAACAATTGTGAAATATTCTTTTCAAAGCTTATAGTATTTTAGGCACTAAGGATAGATCGACTGTGGCTCCCGTGCTATCACCAATTTCAATAGAAGCTTCTTGTTGATCAAACGTAATAACTTCTGCAGTAGATAGTAATTTTTTATTTTCAGTTACTTTAAAGGCAACGTGCAGCTCGTCTCCGTTCTCTACGTTTGGCGTAAACTCAATCGCTACCATTTTATTATCGATACTTTGCTTAAACACTGATGTTCTGCCGGCCTCTGACAAAGCTTTTATAGGGAGTAGTTTTTTTCCATTAATAGTTAGAGTAACATCCATCTCAATAAATTGCGGGCTTAGCGAAAAAGCCGTAAGTAAAAATAGTTGAATCATCTACAGTCCCCTTTAATGCTTAATTTATAGGATATTGTAAAAAATTCAACCTTTTAAGCAGCGATCGACGATACGCTCCACAGGCAAGTGATTCAAAAAGATACCGCTACCAATTCAATTTGACTAAAATTTGGCTCACTACTTTTTCAAAGAAGTCTTTATCGGTCTTGCTAAAACGCTTTAGTTTAGGAGAGTCCACATCTAAAACTGCTAGTACTTGCCCATCGCGAATGATGGGAACCACTATCTCTGATTTAGTTACAGCATCACAGGCAATATGACCTGGAAAGTCTGCAACATTATCTACTAGCTGAGTTTTCTTTTCAAGCGCAGCTGTTCCACAAACACCCTTACCTAAAGGTATGCGAACGCAGGCTGGTTGCCCTTGAAATGGACCAACAATGAGATCTTTTCCTTTTAAAATATAAAAACCAAGCCAATTAACATCAGCTAGCGCTGAATACAGTAGTGAACTAACATTCGCTAGATCGGCGATAAGATCCCCTTCAATAATATGTCTTACTTCTTCTAATAGTTCGTCTAAATTATAAGATTCTTTCTTTACAAACATGGGGTACCTCTAAAAAGATGAGTCTGAAGACTAAAGCCACCTCATGTTTCTTTCAAGGCTCTTTTTAACATTTAAAATAATTCTATGAAATATAAGCCACCACTGAAACAACTACTTTGACTTAACTACCGCAGCTGTTAGAGTTTAATCAGGAGTATCTTATGAGTTCATGTCATCACACCTCAGAAACAGAACATAAGCATGATTGCCACACTAGTTCATTTGACTATTTATTATGGACTTGTCTTTTCATTATTGCTGTTTCTTACGTTTTGTTTTTAACACTAGGTAAGCATATTCGATTAGAATCACTACATCACTTTTTTATGTCTATCTACGAAATCATGAACTCAATGTGGTGGGGAATGCTAGCTGGCATTTTTTTTGTTGGTCTTATGAAACACATTCCATCTGCAAAAGTTCAGATGTTACTTGGAAAACCTGGCTCTAAAGGTAGTGTACTAAAAGCAGCGCTTGCTGGTGTATTATTGGATCTCTGCAGCCACGGCATATTACTTGTTGGAATGAATCTTTATAAAAAAGGGATTAGTCTTGGGCAACTAATGGCATTTTTAATATCCAGTCCTTGGAATTCGTTTTCATTAACATTTATTTTAATTTCACTCATTGGTCTTCCCTACACACTTATTTTTATTTTGGCCTCAATGGTAATCGCAATTATATCCGGCTATATTTTTGATTTACTTGTAGCAAAAAAAATTCTACCCGAGTCCCCCTACCAACAAGATGATATGGGATCTGTAGACACTAGTTTTTTACAAATACTAAAAGACAACTTACTTTCGATAAAAAGTTTATCGCGGGTACTAATCGATGGCATTAAAGAAAGCAGTAGCATTATGCGCTGGCTCTTCTTGGGGGTCATTATTAGTGCACTAGTTCGAGTTTTTATTAGTCCAGAACAGTTTAGTCAGTTTTTTGGGCCAACGGCCTTAGGCATGCTAATTACTCTAGTTGGTGCAACCATCATTGAAGTATGCTCCGAAGGAACAACTCCACTTGCCGCAGACATTGTTACTAGAGCTGCAGCACCAGGAAATGGTTTTGCCTTTATGATGACAGGTGTGTCTACAGATTACACTGAAATCTTAGCATTAAAAGAAACTACAAAATCATGGAAAATAGCTTTGTTTTTACCACTGGTTACTTTGCCACAAATTATTATTGTTGGTTTTATTATTAACTATTTTTCTTAAACACTCGGAGGCGCCTTAGGCGCAAGATCTCGGTGTTTATTGCTCAGTATAACTGTATCACCTTGTAAGGATTTATTCTCTTCTAGATTTATATCATAACCATGAACTGTTCTAATTTCTTGTAATCCATCAACATGCATTCTTTTGTCTTTAAATACAGGATCACTTTTTGCCTTAGCTTTTGCTTCCTCAAAACTTCGAGCTACAACAAATAGGTTAACATGAGATTCATAAATTCCATCACAGATGCTGTTGTCATAAAAACCACAATGTACCAAATATAGTTGCATGCCTCACTCCCCTGTATTCAAAAGCTTGTGAAATACTTACACTGATTGTTTGAGTTGTGCGATTTTTTATTCTGAGCCTTAGTCTCAAACCTCATATAATTATACCGATATGCTTAGAGATATTTTTTACATTGCCACTCAATTTAAATTCATAAATTTTCTATCTGCTTGTGGCACTTATGTTGTATAAGACCTGCATGCCTACACTATCCGTCATGTTATCACTTGTTGCACTTTACCTAATTTGGGGTTCTACATTTGCAGCCATCAAAATTGGCGTTGAACACTACCCTCCATTTTTACTAGCAGCACTACGATTTACTTTATCAGGAGCCATATTTTTTTTCATAGCGATGAAGCGTGATATGAGGCGAGTTCACATTTCACAAGTAATTAGATCGATGATTATTGGTGTTTTATTAACTTTTAGTAATGCCATAGTATGTTGGGCAGAAATGGGTTTAGACTCTGGTCTTTCTGCCTTAATTATAACGTCAGTACCCATTTTTTTAGTCAGCCTAAATACTTTTTGGTTTGAAAAAAAATCTCCATCACATTTGTCTCTGCTTGGTCT
>JAGRAL010000042.1:0-1951 GCA_020434605.1 Bdellovibrionales bacterium | reverse complement strand
TCTTGCCATTAGCATCAGCGGTTTGATCCTTATTTTTTATCCAGCACTATTTGCTGGCGAGATCAGATCTCAATTACCTTTTATGCTTTTATTAATTGGTAGTTCATTTACTTGGGCCATAGGTTCACTTTTACAAAAAACAACTCGAGATGAAAACCCTATCCCATTTTTTCAGAACCTTTCTATACAAATATTTAGTGGCGGGGTTTCACTTCTATTTATTTCTTACCTTGCAGGAGAAACCATACCTAACATTTCTGACTTAGAGCTATTGCCAACTCTGGCCATGATTTACCTGGCACTAGTTGGGACGGTTATTGCTTATACTTGTTATATCTACTGTTTAAGAAATGCTCCTGCCGCTCTTGTAAGTACCTATGCTCTGGTTAACCCAGTCATTGCAATACTGCTTGGTGTTTTGTTTTTAGGAGAGGCTTTTAGCATGCGCCTAGCTTATGCCAGTGCTTTAGTTTTATCCGGTGTTGCTATTGTAATATTTGAACCTTTTATCAAAGGCACTTTTAGAAAAATTAAAGTTCATAGAAAATCTAAAAAGCAGATGGTTTGCTAAAGTTTTTTAAAAACAAAAAGTCTTTTTTCATCAGAATACAAACTAGTCCACCCCATTTTTTTCATAAGATAGTCTATACTTTTTTGTGAATATAGTGATACATGGGTCGGATCCCTTCGATAGTGCCAATGCGCAAACTCAATAGACTCATTATATAAAAGGGTCATTAATACAAGTACCCCGTTCGTTTTTAATAGAGTATTTAATTTATCAAGTTCTTGTCCTGCTTGTTTAAAGTGTTCCACAACTTCTGTGCATACCACAAAATCGTATTTTGTTTGTAAAAGCTCTTCTTTGGGAAAAAACATAGGGTCATATGATTTTATAGTATACCCATCTCTGGTCAGTAGATTAGCTAACAGTGGGCTATAGCCGCAGCCATAATCTATTCCACTTTGCCCTTTGGTAATAAATTTTTTACTAACCTCTACCACTGGATTTATAAAATCTAGATAATAGGGATTTTCTAAATCATTTGTGTGCTGTAAATAGACTTGCTTCTCTTGATCAGTACTGGCGTAAAACTCTTTTCCTAAAAATCTTAAATCACATTTACTACAGTGAAAATACGACCCTGCCTTTTTATGCACATAAAACTCTTTAGTGTCTTTACATGCACAAAGTGGACAGGGGCGTGGCACAAGCATTTTTAATTAACCTCTCATACTTTTTGATTTACCAAACTTTTTAGAAAAGTAGGAATCTTTGCTTGGTCTTTTACCGCCTGTTTTCTTTTTACTACATTTTTTATTGCCTCTAGATGGTCTATCCTGCTCACCTCGACGGGAAGTTTCACCGGCACCCTCTGGCTGCCAACGAGAGTTTTTTACACTTCCTGGTCGACTTGAGAAAAAAGATCTCTTTGCTTTACCACCGTCATCACGACTAGATTTAGTGTGTTTGGCAGTGGCTTTCTTTTTTCCGTATTTGTTTGGTCTTCCAGCTCCAAAACTATTACGTTCAGCTCTTGAGCTTTCACGCTGTTGCTGTTTTAGTGTTTCTTTATAAACTTCTGGATTGTATAATTTGTTAATTCTAGCCCACTGGTATTTATCATCCGGAAGTAGTAAGCAAAGCGCTCGCCCCTCGGCTCCAGCTCTTGCAGTACGTCCAATACGGTGGATATAGTCTTCAGGTGACTGAGGTAAATCATAGTTAACGACTAACGATATGTGCGGAATATCTAAACCTCTGGCAACAATATCTGTGGCCACTAAAATTCTAAACTTACCTTCTCTAAATGCCTTAATGGCTGCGTTTCTTTGCCCCTGACTACGATCACCATGGATCTTGGTAACTGAGTAGCCGTAATCTAATAAAAATTTTGAAACTTTATCCGCTCGGCTTTTTGTTCTTGTAGAAATTAAAACCGATCCCTGA
>JAGRAL010000041.1 GCA_020434605.1 Bdellovibrionales bacterium | reverse complement strand
AAAAAAGATTGTGAAGACTTATACTTAGCCCGCCTAACCATTATGAACCCATTTGTGATTTCTAAACATTCAAAAATCAACTATATATCTGAGTGCATTAAGTATTTAAAATCATATATGACATAGAAACGCTACCAAAAAAAGGATTATGATCTACATCATGAATGCGAAGTGATAATTCCATATTCTTTGTTTTCTTAAAAAAGTATAAGGTTTATTATTATCTATAACGGAGTAAATAAAATAACAGGGGGAGGGAATTCATGGATACAGAAGTAATCGAAACATCTGATAATCAGCGCTTAATGGTAAAAACCAATACAGGCAATGGTAAAATAAAAGGGAAAACCGTCTTCACTAACGACTTCTCTAAAGAGGTTTTCGACTTAACTTATAAATATGAAAACGAAAATGATATTAATGACAGACACCTTGCCATTGCTACAGATCTAGCAAGTGTCGAAAAGTCGGCGGAACAGAGCCTTTGGACTAAAAAGTTTTTACACCTCTTAGAGGATTTTAAATTTGTTCCCGGCGGGAGAATTACTTCAAACGCAGGGACTGGCCTAAAGGGAACTACCTATATTAATTGTTTTGTTAGTGGATTTCGTGGCACTAGCCAGGACTCTATGGAAAGCATCATGGACGAACTCAAGCGCCAAGCCTTGATTTTAAAATCAGAGGGTGGCTATGGATTCTGTGCAGATGTACTTCGTCCTCGCGGCGCCTATGTTGAAGGAATTGGCGGAGACTCCCCAGGAGCCGTAAAATTATTAGAGATGTGGGACACGCAAAGCTCTGTGATAACAGCTGGGAGCGGTAAAGTTAAAACAAAGGGGAAGAAAAAAATACGAAAAGGTGCTCAGATGGTAACCCTGTCTGTTTTCCATCCTGATATTGAAGAGTTTATTACAGCGAAACAAACCCCTAACCGCTTAACTAAATTTAATATGTCAGTTTTAGTTTCTGACGAGTTTATGCATGCGGTAGAAAATAATTTACCATGGAATTTAGAGTTTCCTGACCACGAGTCGGCAAAAACTGATTACAAAGAATTATGGGATGGCAATTTAGCCTCTTGGAAGGCGCAAGGTTTACCTACCAAAATTTATAAAACCTATGATGACGCTAATATACTATGGAACCTAATCATGAATTCAACCTACAATAGAAATGAACCCGGAGTTTTATTTGTCGACACCATTAATCGCCTAAACAATTTATATTATGATGAATATATCAATGCCACCAATCCTTGCGGTGAGCAAGTTTTGCCAGTCGGAGGCTGCTGCTTACTAGGCTCTTTAAACCTAACACAGTTCGTAAATATAGACAAAAAAGATTGGGACTACGAAAAATTAAGTAAGTACATACCTATCGCCGTTCGCTTAATGGATAATGTGAATGACAAAACAACTGTACCTTTACAGGAGCAGGCCAATAATTTAGTAGAAAAAAGGCGTATTGGCTTAGGCATTATGGGCTACGCATCCGCTTTAATGATGCTAAAAGTAAGATATGGATCAGACGAGGCCATCCAAATAACAGACACTTTGGCAAAATTTATTATGAATCAAGCCTATAAGGCATCTGCCCTTTTAGCTAAAGAAAAGGGTTGTTTTAAAAAGTTCAATAAAGAAAAATACCTAAAAGGCAACTTTATTAAAAACCTAGATGCGGACGTCATAGAAATTATTTCTGAATATGGACTCAGAAATAGTCATTTATTATCCATTCAGCCCACCGGTAATAGTTCTATTTTGGCCAATAATGTTTCTGGCGGACTTGAGCCACTGTTTATGACTAAATACGTCCGCACTTCTATGCAGCCATACCCACCGGAAGGTTTAGAAATTCCACAAAATATAAACTGGCAAAGCAAAACCTATATACAAAAGGATAAAAGTACTTCTTGGCAATGGACGAAGGAAGGCGATGATGATTTGCTACTTACTAGCTTTAACAATGAAGTCTGGAAAATGGATGCTTCTAGAGGCTTATTAAAAGAGTCCGCTATAAAGGACTACGCCGTAGATTTTCATGAAAAAAATAACTCTTGGGAGGAGACCGCGGATTGGACTGCCACCGCCTTTCAACTAAACATAGACGACCATATAAAGACGATGAAGGTATTATCTAAATACATCGATTCAGCCATGTCTAAAACGGTGAATGTTCCCAATGATTATCCCTATGAAGACTTCAAACAACTCTACTGGGCCGTATACAAGTCGGGCACTATAAAAGGTTGCACCTCTTACAGAGATGGAACCATGTCATCAGTTTTATCTGTAGAAAGCAGCTCCAACAAAACTCTTGTCACCGGTGTTCCACGGACGAAAGCGTTAAAACGTCCTGTAGCCTTAGATTGTGATGTTCACCACTTAACTAGCAACGGAGATAAATGGGTGGTTCTTGTAGGCTTATTAGATAAGGATCCCTATGAAGTATTCGCCATGAAACAAGATAGATTGTTTTTACCTAACAAACTTATTCACGGGAAATTAATCAAAGCAAGGTCTGGTGTTTACAATTTACAAACCAATGATGGTTGGAGCTTAGAAAATATTAGTACTTTTTTTGAGTCAAATGAGCAAGAGGCCCTCACTAGAATGATTTCAACCGCCCTTAGACATGGCGCTGATATTGAATTCATTGTTTCACAATTGATTAAAAGTGAAGGCACTATCACTTCGTTCTCAAAGGCTATTGCAAGAACCTTAAAAAAATACGTTGTCGACATCAAGTCCATGAAGTGTAGTGATTGCAAAGGCACAAACCTAACCATCTCTGAAGGATGCTTTATGTGTAAAGATTGTGGGAGCAGTAAATGCAACTAGTCGCTAATTATATTAACATAAAATACAAGGCGCTTTATGTCTGACTTTAATTCACCTAATTTTTTTCAAACAGATGATTTCCTTTCTGAAGATGAGATCATGATCAGAGACTCCGTAAGGACTTTTGTACAAAAAGATGTTTTGCCCATAATAGGTACGCATTTTGAAAATGGAACATTTCCCAAAGACCTTATTAAAAAATCAGCGGCTCTCGGTTTGCTGGGAGCTCACTTAAAAGACTATGGCTGTAGTGGCGTTAGCCCAATGGCCTACGGACTCATTATGCAAGAGCTAGAGCGAGGAGATAGCGGTTTAAGATCTTTCGCTTCTGTGCAGGGATCTCTTTGCATGTTTCCTATTCATAAATATGGATGTGAAAATTTAAAAAACAAAT
This sequence comes from Bdellovibrionales bacterium, assembly GCA_020434605.1. Classification (GTDB taxonomy): domain Bacteria; phylum Bdellovibrionota; class Bdellovibrionia; order Bdellovibrionales; family UBA840; genus JAGRAL01. The sequence goes on along the minus strand of JAGRAL010000041.1, from coordinate 911 downwards.
ACTTACCGGGCATGGCAGGCGGAGACTTAATTGGTTGTTTTGGGTTAACAGAGCCTGATTTTGGTTCTAACCCTGGGGGCATGATAACAAAAGCAATTAAGGACGGTGACGACTATATTGTTAACGGTAATAAAATGTGGATTACAAATGGTAATATCTGCCAATTAGCTATAGTCTGGGCAAAGGATGAAAATAACGATATCATAGGCATTGTCATTGACAAAGACACCCCCGGCTTTACCGTTACAGAGATGAAACACAAATTCTCTCTCCGCGCTTCCATTACATCAGAACTACATTTTCAAGATTGTAGAGTTCATAAATCTCAAGTTTTAAATGTTAGAGGCATTAGAGGGCCGCTTTCTTGCTTAAGTGAAGCACGCTACGGCATAGCTTGGGGAGTGATTGGAGCCGCAATGGCTTGCTACGACGAGGCACTAAATTATGCTAAAACTAGAATCCAATTTAATAAGCCCATAGCATCCTTTCAATTGGTGCAAGCAAAACTTGTAACAATGATCACAGAGATCACTAAAGCACAGTTGATCGCTATCCAGACTGCACGTCTAAAAGAAGCAGGCAAGCTACAGCACCAACATATTTCAATGGCCAAAATGAATAACGTATCTATCGCTCTACAAATCGCACGATTAACAAGGGATATTTTAGGGGCCAATGGCATTACCTACGAATACCAATGCGCTAGACACTTATTAAATTTAGAAAGCGTAAATACGTATGAAGGCACTGAAGACATTCATCGCTTAATTATTGGTAAAGAGATTACTGGAATCGCTGCTTTTACATAAGAATATTAAACGCCTGATGAATATTTTTTAGTTCCAATCGACATAGTATTATACGTATCAATTTTTTGACAAATATGACGTGTAAATGGAATACCCTTTTCT
>JAGRAL010000040.1 GCA_020434605.1 Bdellovibrionales bacterium | reverse complement strand
TTATAAAGATGCTAATTTCAAGAATATGCTTTTTTCTAATGATTTTGTGTTTGAGTTCTATGGCAAATGCCCATCAATCGGCACGCGGTAAGGTAGTAGCCTTTGCAGGTCCATATATTTATCAAACAGAAACTAATATTGACTTAAATGACGCCAATTCTCCGATACTAGGTGGTTTTGCAATGCTTACCGAAGGTGGAGTAGATAAAAATGGCGGGGTCGAATTAGCATTGATTTATTTACACAAGATGTATCTTCGTAGATCAGAAGATCAAGTTGTTGCTGAAAAAATTAAACGCATGCAAATTAATGTTGGCTATCGACATTGGTTCACTCCTCGCCTATCTATTGGCTTAAGTTATTACTCTTCGTATGCAATGGGTGATCCAGCCATCATACATAGCGATTTTTCGGGGTCGCCGATATATACGACTGCACATAAGGTTGCTGAAACAGGTTTTGATTTATCTATCCAAGCTGAAGTCTATACACAACCCGAATATACTATTGTCGCCGATGTAAGGTACTCGTATTCTTTGTCTGCTCGCTCAGGAGAAGAGGCTAATACCAAAGGTATCATCATCGGATATAAGAAAAGTATTGATGCAAATTAGTTTTTAACTAGCTTAACGGGTATACCTGACGCGGTCCATGTTTGCGTTTGATAGCCATGATTTCTAACTTTTTGTGAAACCACTTCTACATCTACAATTGAAGTACAGTCATCGCAAACAGCCATAAACGCTAGTTTTAATAACGCTTCTTCTTTGTCATCACAGTCGCTAACAGTGATTTTAGGTCGATTTCTTTTCATCAGTCTTGTTTCTTTGGTTTGTGCTTTAGAATATACTGGAAAGTTTTTTGCTTTCTCTAGTAAGTTATTATATTTGTCCAATTCATCCCTAACATGCGCTTCAAAACAAGAGGGGCAATAAGCCGACTTTTGTAAAGCCAAATCTCTTTTAGGTAAAAATAAAAAATCTTCATCACTCAAAAAATCGGCACATGACTTACATATACTTGATTCACAAATCCCACACTTAAGATTAGGTTTAGCTGTTAAACAAATATCGCAGGTTTGATCTGACATTTAAAAATCATCACTTACTTATTTCATTAATGCAAGAAAACGCTTCACACGACTTGCTCACTGTAGGCAAATAAGCTAAAACTAGGCAACTCTATGAATACAATTTTTCATTCTTTTCTTTTAGTATTTGTTGGCGAAATGGGTGATAAGACGCAGCTTTTAGCCCTTATCCTTGTTTCTAAATATAAGAAGCCTTGGACTATTCTCTTAGGAATTTTTATCGCTACTATTTTGAATCATGCTTTAGCCTCTTGGTTTGGCGAGTGGGCATCCAGCCTCTTTTCGACTGAGACCATGACTTGGATTTTAGCTGCGAGCTTTTTAGCCTTTGCTATCTGGGTTTTGTTTCCAGATAAAGAGGGTGATCTAGATAATAAAAATAAATTCGGGCCTCTACTTACAACTATTGTAACTTTTTTTATTGCAGAAATGGGTGATAAAACCCAAGTACTCACAGTTGCTCTTGGCGCAAAATACACAGATATTACACTAGTAACCATTGGGACTACACTTGGAATGCTTGCCTCAAACGCACTAGCTGTATTTTTGGGTAAAAATTTATTACAAAAAATACCAATGAAATGGGTTCGAATCACGGCGAGTATATTGTTTTTTATTTTTGCTATCGCAATCTTAGTTGATCGATTCTACAAATAATAATTTAACCGCAACATTTTTTATATTTTTTGCCACTACCACAAACGCATGGATCGTTACGACCTACTTTGGGTTCTTCCCTTACCACTGTTTGAGCGGCGTGGTGATGGTGATGATGTCCTTCACCCCCACGGTGAGTATGAGAATCCCCATCTACGAAAAACCACTGCCCTTTATCATTTTTTCTAAACTCAGACACCTCATGATGCTCAATCACTTCACCGTCTTGCTCATAGGTGGCGGTGAACTCTACCGTTCCTTTTTTGTCTGTCTCTAGCCCACGCTTTGTTGATATTACTTTTAAGCCCTTCCATGTGGCTTTTACCGCCCACTCCTCGGTGCTTTTTCTATCAAAGTCACTTCGAGATTCAGGGGCTAATGTTTTTTCTATGTAATCCACATTATTCATAGCGTAGGCAGTATAGCGAGAACGCATTAACTTTTCTGCTGTTTCAGGCATGGA
>JAGRAL010000039.1 GCA_020434605.1 Bdellovibrionales bacterium | reverse complement strand
AGTAAAATACTTTATAGAACTTGCTAAAACAAAGCACGTAACTAGGGCCTCAGAGCGCTTAGGAGTGACCCAACCGACCCTCAGTCATTGTTTAAAACGAATTGAAGATGAGTTAGGGGTACAGCTCTTTGTTCGCTCCAAGCGTGGTATAGAGTTAACGGCTGCAGGGTTGCGCTTTTATGATGCAGCTGTTGAGCTACAAGACCAGTGGTCGCATCTAGTACAATCAGTTCAAGACGAACTAGATTTACCTAAGGGCCTCATCAAAGTGGGCTGTCACCCCGCTGTAGCTAGTTACACGCTACCGGCATTTTTACCGAAACTGACCAATATGTATCCTAATATAAGGATACAGCTGCAGCACGGATTATCTAGGCACGTAACCGAAGATGTGATTTCTTTAAGACTAGATGTCGCCTTAGCTGTGAACCCAACACCCAATGATGATTTGATTATAAAAGAAGTCTGCAGAGATATGATGACACTTTGGAGACCAAAACAAAATCGCAAAACAAACACATTGTTGTTAGATCCCAATTTACTACAAAGCCAAGAGATTTTAAAAAAGCTAGGTAAGTGGAGCTCTACCTTTAGTAATCATATAGAGTCCTCTAGCCTAGAGGTGATCACACAACTTCTACATGCAGGTGTTGGGTACGCCATACTACCGAAGCGAGTAGTCGAATCTGTGCACACAGCCGAAGTAGAAATGGTAAAGAATGCTCCGATTGTTCACGACAGAGTTTGTTTGGTTTTCAAGCCAGAGTTTAGAAAAACAAAAAGAGGACGAACTTTTATAGATATCGTTGAAGAGAGTTTTATATGACAATAGAGTTTCATGATGTAGCGCTATCAGCAATTGCATTTTTATCAGAGCTTCTGGGTACTTTGAGTGGCTTTGGATCGTCTACATTTTTTGTGCCTGCAGCACTGTTCGTAGAGAGTTTTCAATTTGTATTAGCGCTTACAGCAATTCTGCACTGTTTTGGCAATTTCTTTAGAATATGGTTATTTAGAGAGGGGTTTGAGTGGAAGTACTTGTCGCAACTTGTTTTGCCGGCGGTAGTTTTTACTGTAATAGGGGCAGCGCTAACCGCAACAGTATCTGTGGAGTGGATGATGCGTGCGTTAGGTGTCTTGCTAATTGCACTCTCTGTCGTATTTTTTGTGGGAAAACATAAGCTTACCAAACTCCCGACTTGGGCCTCAGTAATTCTAAGTGGTCTCTCTGGGTTTTCAACAGGTTTTGTCGGGACAGGGGGAGCCATCCGAGGTCTCGCACTCAGTGCAATGCAACTTCCAAAAACCAGTTTTGTTATTACATCGGCCTCGATCGATATTCTAGGAGATGCATTGCGAGCAGTGATTTATATAAGAAACGGTTTTATGGATTGGCATCAATGGTTCTACATTCCCATTCTTGGTCTTGTAGCGTATGCGGGTGCAAAGCTAGGAAAAAATATCTTAAATAAAATCAGTCAACAGCAGTTTGAAAAGATAGTTTCGGTGTTTATTTTCATAAGCGGAATAATGATGCTTTTTAAAAAGTAGTTGGCGGAGAGAGTGCAAGTAGCGCTAAGTCCGCGTAATTCTTTGTTTCTAATTTGAGCGTGTTACTTTCTGTTACCCTTGTCATTCGTTGACTCCACGCTTAAGCTCATACACTTGCGCTAAATCAAACTTAGGTAGTTCATAGCCTAACTTGTTTGTAGCCCCTCTGACATTGACCCCAGCAAGCCTCAAGTAAACATCTGTAGTCGACATCCTGGCGTGGCCAACAATAGCCATAACAGTTACCAGAGGCACTCCTTGCGCCAGCATATTGGTAATAAAAGTAGCTCTTAAGTCATGGAACTTAATATCTGTAATATTTAATCCCTTACAAAACTCTTTTAGTACTCTTGCTTGAAGACCCTTTGTCCAACGTTTAAGCCTTGGTAGAACAAATTCACTGTCTCCCGTTTTAAGCTTTAGTTCTTTTAAAAAGACCCTTAAATCAGGTGATATAGGTACCACTCTATTTTCTCTAGTCTTTGTAGGTCCAAAGCCTTCTTTAGAAGTCCACTGCTTATTGACATGAATCACATCTGTATCAAAGTTAATGTCTGACCACTTTAAGGCATACATTTCACCAGATCTCATCCCCGTCATTAAAGCAAAGGCCCAAACTGGGTAAAAGCTGTGATGGGTTTCTTTAGCGGCTTTTAAAAGAATCTCTGCTTCTTCGGCAGTTAGTACCTTTTGAACTGATTTTGGGACAACAACACTTAATCCAGTTGCTGGGTTTTTACTTAAGATTCCTTCTTGCACTGCCATCTCAAATAACCGTTTAATCATCTTAAGATAACACTTTAAAGCGCCAGGCTTTAGGTTATTGCCAATTCTTTCAAAGATTAGTTCGTGGATATCACTTTGCTGAAAGCTTACTAAAGGACGTTTATTCCACTCCTGTGGTATCCACTTTTTAACTTGGCAATCGTAACTTTCAATAGTGGATTTACGCCTAGAATAAGTCATACGCCTAATACATTCCGTATGCCAATCAGTCCAAGTCCATTTACTTTGCGGGTCGGTTATCATTTGAAGTTCTTTTTTGAACTTAAATTCAATTTCTTTTGCCATCCGCTCAGATGTAATGCCACGCCTACGTTTAGCAGTTTGTTTTCCATTTAGATCTTTGGATTTTACAAAGACTTCGAAAAATTTCTTATTATCTTTAAAGTAAAGTTTAATCATAATTTTAATCTCCTTGTTTGAGACCAAAACCAGATTTCCTTTACCTCAAGAAGTTTCACGCACTCATTTAGATTTTCAAAGAGCAAGATTGAAGTATTTAGCTTCAGTTTGAATGTTTCTGCCATAAGTTCCCCTATATCTTCAAGTTAGAAGTCGGCTTTTGTAGTGATCACAATTCCAGTGAATAAATAAATGTTTTCCTAGAAATGCAGACTTAGCTAATTTAGTGTCTCTCAGTTGCTAAGCTTTGAAATATTTCAAAACCAGCATCTATTTGAAATTATTAATTATTTGTCCCTCGACAAAATGTATTCGTAGGAAAACGTTTGCTTGATGTTTTCCTCAAGTTTTCCCAATGTTTTCCGCTCGAAAGCTCAATAGATAATGAACATATTGAGTTAAATTTTTGGTACGAATTCATAACTTTACTCCTCAACATGGTTATGGTTGAACCCTGTTGAGACTCTTAGTGGCAAGACTTAAGCCAAAAACAAAATCTGACTTAAGCTCATGAAATAGGTAAGGTATTTAAAATGAGATCATTTTAATAAAAATTAAAATGCGCAGCTTTTGGCGCAGAGAAAATTTTAAGTATAGTGATTTTAAATATTTAGTGAATCACCAAAATCGGCGCATGCGCAGAATCTTGCGCATTTATATTTTTAAATTTTAAAAAATAAATGCCGATCTTGTGACCGGCATTTTATGATGTACGATTTGTTAAAGAATCAAGGGTTATTGTTCGTTTTGGCGAAGCCAATCAAGGAATAGTTCCTTTGCTCTGGAGCCACCTGGTTTATCTGTTTTTTGACTTTTCTGATTTAGAATTCGCATTGCAAATGCGAATTCTTTTTTATCAGTGTTCACTCTGCCGACATACCATCCGACTCGTTCAGCTTCAGCTAAATTACTCGATTTACAAGAGCCTGTTTTTCCACTGATAGTGTACTTTTTCAAAGTTTCAACTGGTAATAAGCCAATGGCTCTTTTTAGATTCTCATCATTTCGAGAAAGATACTTGGCTTGCTCCTCTACCGAAATACTTAGAGGACCCTTAATCCAAAACTCATTTGGCCCAACAGATGCATTGCCATAGACCAAATCCATAAGGTCGGAGTGGACTTTCTCGCGGCCAATGCGATCTACTACTAGTGAAGATACCCATACCACTGAGTCTTTCATCCAACTTAAAAGATCTTGATCCTTATTAAGAGCTTCACGCTCTCTTTTTATACCATCCCACTTAAAACTTTCCCCTATTGGGCTCAATTTCTCATTTTTAAACCCAAGCTCAGCAAGAGCAACTTTAAATGTTGAACAAGGAGCCGTACGAACTTTACAGTTATCACCAAAGGTAGTAATCGATGGCTTATCTAGAAGCGTAGTGAAGATTAAGCAACCGGTTTCTCCTGCAGAAAAGTTCGGGGCTACTGGTTTTGCTAAAGCTGGAAACCGGAAGAAGATAGAAAGAATAATACTAACGAACATACGCCAATATTAGAGATTTAAGGGTTCGTGATCAACAACCAAATCTTTAAAAGCCATAAAATGCATCTAAAGGCACTGGCTTCCCGTGCAGGCTTTATAAACTACTAGGTTAGATCATTAGTCGAATTAAATTGGATTTGATAGGTTGAAAATACGTTATACATATGTTATACTATGGTATATACGGAGGTGTATTATGAAAAAGAAACTTTCCGCAGTTGGCAATAGTTATGGCCTTGTAATAGAGAAGCCTATTCTAGAGCTATTAAAAATAGATCGCGATACTGAACTTGAGATGACCACTGATGGGGAACGTTTGATTATTGAGCCTATTAGGAGTGGTAAAAAATCTTTAAAATCTTCAGCTGAAAAGATTATGAAAAAGCATGATTCAACTTTTAGGAAGCTAGCCAAGTGAGTGAGATCGCTTACCGCTTTCTAAGTGTTGAGGATGTTATTGAACTCCATGATATGCAGCTTGTGCAATACGGTGGAGCCTCCGGCATTCGCTCTCGTGAATTACTCGAGTCGGCAGTTATGATGCCTCAAGCTTCCTTTGGTGGTGAATTTGTTCATAAAGACATTTACGAGATGGCAGCCGCCTATGCTTTTCATATTGCTGAAAACCAACCGTTTGTGGATGGCAATAAAAGAACTGCCTTAGCCTCAGCTCTAGTATTTTTAGATTGGCATGACATTGAAATAGAGGACCCAGAGGAAGAACTTTATTCTGCTATGATTGATCTAGCGAAGAAAAAATTAGATAAAAACGGACTCGCAAAACTTTTTAAAGATCTAACGATTTAAAAATCGTGTGTTACCTAAAAGTTACTTTCTGTTACCCAGCTTTGAATTTTCGTGAAATTTCTTGAAATAAAGGATCAGATTTTGATCTTAGGTTAATGTGTTATTAAGTATTTAGAAGGCTTACGAATTTTTCAAAACACTCAAATCGAGAAAAAAGAAATGGCGGAG
>JAGRAL010000038.1 GCA_020434605.1 Bdellovibrionales bacterium | reverse complement strand
TCTCTTCCGATCTCTCTTTGGTCATGTTTATAATCTCTAAACCCACACGAATTTTTGGGTAAGCTTTCGTTCCTACTTCTCGAATATGCCTTACCCCTACAGTTACTGATAGGTCTAAGCGATTATTTACTTTGATCAGCCCTTCCATCTGAGAGCCTATTGAAGTTTCAAACTCACCAGGGGCGTATTCAATACTAATTCCTCCGTTACTAAGATCATGAATGGTAAAAGATTTTCCAATTTGTTCTGCTCCTTGAGATAAGCAATCAAAAGTAGGGTCCCAAAACTTGGGTAGAGTGAGCCTAAAGTTTTTACGGCGTTGAAGTTTATAAAGGTAGGCAGTGAGTTTGATAATGCAGGTTTTATCTTTTTGTATTAGCTTACTTTTCAGAAAGTATTTTTCGGGTGCTAGATTAAAGGTAATAATAACGTCTTGCTCAGTGGGCTGGTTGGGGAGCTCTCTAAATAAAATAAATTCATCATTAAACTTCTTAAAAGATTTAGCTGACAGTACGGTATTGTCCATTAGCTGAATTTGGATCTCGACATTATGGCGCATGATATCGTCAAAAATTTTGTCTCTTTGTGTCTGGCTTTCAATTTTAGAAAATAGTTCTTCATCCATATTATCCCCATACTAACTCGGCCAGATCATGGTCTGCACAGACTAAAGCTTGAACTAGATCTTGGTTTTGCTTTTACAAGACAAAGGTACTGAAATTCAAAACCAAAGTCTAGTTTGCACATGACCAAGGTCTAGTTCTGCTCGACTCGACTAAGGTATTCCAAGACCTGGCCGAAAGGTTTAATGAGTTCACAATGCAGTGGATGGGAAGTTAAAAGAGTGATTGCTTTTCTCTTCAGTGAGTCAACTCACAACCAAAATCTGCAAACCTGCACTCAATGTGTTCAACCAAAGAATTATGGATGATCTCCGTAGAATATACACCAGTGGGTTGGTGTCTACGGACGGGAAATGATTTCCCGGAAAAACTTAGGAGACTCTTTTATGGGTTTACGTATTTCAACAAACATCGCGTCTATCAACGCGCAAAAATCATTAGCTTCCTCACAAAGGGAGATAGAAAAAAGTTATGCACAGCTATCATCTGGTAGCCGTATCACAAAATCTGCCGACGATGCAGCCGGATTAGCACTAAGTGAGTTCTTACGAGGACAAATTGGTGGATTCGAAGTTGCAAAAAGAAACGCAATGGATGGTCAATCTATGATTCAAGTTGCTGAAGGTGGATTAAACGAAGTTTCTAATATTATGGTTCGTCTACGAGAATTAGCAGTTCAAGCTGCATCTGATTCAGTAGGTGAAACAGAGAGAGGGTTTTTAAATAAAGAAGTTATGCAAATCTCCTCAGAATTAGATCGTATTGCTCAAACTACAAAATTTGGTAGTGCAGACTTACTAAATGGAACTGGGTCTGAGTATGAATTTCAAGTAGGTATTAATAACAATGAATTTGAAGATAGAATTGCTTTTAATGCTGGAGAATTTGATGTGCGCTTAGGTACTCTAGGATTAGATGGCTTAGATTACACAACAAAAGATGGTGCTCGTGAAGCTCTAGAAGTTATCGATACAGCTCAATATGCTGTGAATGGACATAGAGCTACATTGGGTGCTTTACAAAACAGATTGATATCTACGCAAAGTAATTTATCAAATGCTATTGAGAATGTGTCATCAGCAAACTCTCGTATAAGAGATGCAGATATCGCACAATCAACTGCAGATTTGACTAAAAACCAAGTGCTAAATCAGGCTACTCAGTCAGTACTAGCACAAGCCAATCAATCTACTGCTGGAGCATTACGTTTAATTGGATAATAATAAATTAAAAGATTACTACGAAGAGTCTCAAAAATTTTCGTAGCCAACCCACCCGAGGACTAGTTCCTCGGGGCATTTTGGGTAAAAAGAGGTTAGACGTATGTCTAGCTTTCTCATTTTGTATCAAAAAATTATCATAATTACCGATAAGTAAAGCATGAATATCAAAGGCGTAAAATCTGCAATTACCTATGATCTTAAAAAGATCAAAGAGCAGCAAAAAAGATCAGAGCAAACGACTGATCGCGATGCGAATGGACAGATGCCTCATGGTGAACATCAAAAGAAAAAATTTACAGAGGAAGAAATAAAAATTGCTGTTGAAAAAATGAAAAACTTTGACGGCATTAAAAACAATAATTTAAACGTCAGATTCGAACAAGTGCAGAGTATCTATGTGGTCTATGTCGAAGATATGACGGGTAAAGTGATCAGACGCATACCTGAGTCAGATCTAGTTTCATTCTTAAATCAGGATGAAATCAAGCCTTCAGGCCATATTTTGAATCGCGCTTCATAAATTTCCATACCATACTACAGAAAAGCCAGTGACATATTATTGACTCACTAATTATGCATTTTTGAGAGATAATAAAGGTATATTCAGGATGAATACTTCAGTATCAGGAGGATACTTTGGGAATTAGTTTTGGAATAGGCAGTGCTTCGGGGTTACCTCCGAATATAGTCGATCAGCTTATGGAGATCGAAAGAATGCCTATCAACAACATGGAGGATCGTAAAGCGAAGAGCAGTGCAAAGCTGACTCTCGTTGACGATCTGGATGGCAAGCTAAAAGCCATCCGCGAATCCATCACTTCATTAGCTAGTTCAAAAGGTTTCACTGATTACAAATTATTATCTGCTGATGATAAAATTGTATCTGGTACTGTTGATCCGAACAATGTAGTAACTGGATCATGGAATGTTGAAGTTATACAGCTAGCCGAAAAGGCATCTGCAATCTCTAATGGATTTCCTGACAAGGATACCACTGAAGTTGGAGTGGGTTATCTAAAGTTTGATACCGAAGAGGGAACTAAAGAAGTTTATGTTGGAAATGAACACACAACCTTAAATGGGCTGGCGCAAGCGATTAATAATGCAGGTATTGGCATGCAAGCTTCAGTCGTTATGGATAAAGCTGACGGAGATAATCCGTATAGATTGATTTTGTCTGGCAGAGGCGTTGGTGGTGATAATAGAGTGGATTTTCCTAAGATCTATCTTTTAGATGGTGATCAAGATTTTTATTTTGATGAGAGCCGAGAAGCAAAAAATGGTAAAATCAAGTTAGACGGTTTTGAAATTGAAGTGCCAGAAAACACCTTAGAAGATTTAATACCAGGATTGGTTGTTGATTTAAAGCAAGCAGCTCCTGGCAGAACAATCAATCTTACTGTTCAAGAGGATAGAGAGATGGTTGCTGGCAAGGCAAAAGGATTTGTGGAGTCGGTGAATGCTGTGCTTTCATTCATCCAGCAGCAAAATGCTTTAAATGAAAAATCAGATACCTCAAGAACATTAGGTGGAGATCAGGTATTAAGAACTGTCGAGATGCGTTTACGAAATCTAGTGCAGGGGACAGTAGTAGGTGCAGGTCCAATTCAAAATCTTAGTCAGATCGGCATTACTTTTAATCGATCTGGTACCCTAGAGTTTAACGAAGAAAAATTTAATACAGTGTTAGCCAAAGCCCCGACTGAAGTTCAACAGTTTTTAGCTGGTGATGGTATTAATACAGGTTTTATTCCAAGATTAAGAACAACAGTGAATGGTTTAATGGATAATTTTTATGGTCCTGTTGCCAATAAGAGAAAAAGTTTGCAGTCAGAAATCGATAGAGCAGATCAAAGAATTGAAAGTATCGAGAGACATTTGGCAACTAAAGAGCAGTCGTTAAAAAGAAAGTTCGCAAATTTAGAAGAAACTATGAGCCGGTTACAGGGGCAGGCATCAATGGTACAAGCAAAATTAGGTGGAGCTAAAGGGTAGGAGATGAAATGAGTCAAAATGGATACAGCAAGTACAAGACAACATCCGTTACGAGTGCCAGCCGTGAAAAATTACTGCTGATGCTATATGAAGGTGCCATTAAGTTTACTAAGCAAGCTAAAGTGGCCATGGAAGAAAAAAAGATAGCCGAAAAAGGTATGTGTATCGGAAAAGCGTTTGATATCATTATGGAGTTAAACAACACACTTGACCACAAAGTTGGTGGTGATTTAGCGACACAGTTAGAACAGTTATATATGTTTATTACTGATCAATATACGCAAGCGAATATAACAAATGATCCAAAACATTTAGACAATGCACTTAGTGTACTCAACACGCTCTATGACGGTTGGGTTCAAGCAATCGAACAAATTAAAAAAGCATCTGGGGGTAAGTAATGCAATCATGTTTAGAGTTATTATCAGAAGTGAATCAAGTTTTAATGCGATTGCATGAGGTTAACAAAGATATGCTAAAACATATTAAGCATGGCAACTCTGACAAAATTGAGTTGCATGTTGATAAAAGGCAAGCGCTATTAGAAATATTAGATGTTTTAGATGAATACCTAGAAGCAGCAATTGATACAAAAAAGCATCACGGTGATTTGCCAGGCATAAATAAAGAAATTGGGTTACGTAAGGAATTACTAGAATCAGTTTTTTCTCAAGAAATCGAAGTGAATAAACTTTTAGAGGTTGAAAAGCAAAAAGTCCTTCTTGAGCTCCACTCTTTGCAAAAGAATAAAAAAGTCGTGTCTGCTTACAAAAGTGGAAACAAAAAAATGAAAGTAGATAAAGAGGCCTAGTTTTTAGTCCTGTCAATCCAATGGCTTTTGGCACCTGTAAAGTCAAAAGCCAAACACTAAATATCAATCAAATATAATCTATCGACTTACCTGGTTGGCACTATGCTTGCTCTAATAATTGGGGTAAACCAAGGAGCGGTTTGTGTATCAAGACCTTAGTGTAATTCCAGAAATACCAGCAGCGCAGTCGCAGATAGACCCGTTATATGAGGCTGCTGAGGTTCTACTTAGTCATAAAGATTATGATAATTTAAAAAACATAGCGGCAAATATTTTGCAAAGAGATTCAAGTCAATCCCGAGCTATTTTTTACTTATGTAAGTACTTTGAAAAGCATGAGCAGTATGCAAATCAAGAGAAATGCTTGGAAAAGTTATTAAAGCTTGAGTTAAACGCTAAAAGTATTTTTGAGTATGCAAACTTTTTGTATGCTAGAAATCGTCTAGATGAAGCGATACAAATTATCCAAGAGAATATTCAAGACATACAAAGTGAAAAAGAATCTGATTACTTTGACCTATACAGATTGATGGGAAACATTAGTTTAAAGCTAGCTGATGTGGATACGGCTGAAGAGTATTACAATATCTGTCTAAGAATCAACCCTAAATCAGACGTGGTGTATACAAATTTAGGAAGTTTGTTTTTACATAAAGGAAATCATAGTAAATCTATAGATCAATACCAAAAAGCACTAGCTATCAATTCAAAAAATAGTAAGGCTTGGTTGGGATTAGCAATATGTCACTTAAATCAAAAAGATGCTCAACTATTTTGGGGTAATGTTCGTAATGCATTAGATTGCAACCCATTTGATTCTAAAACCATAGAAATAGCGTTAAACCAGGCATTGGCAGATTTTGAATATGATGTTGCAGTTACTGCAGCTGAAGTCTATTTACAAGAAAATCCGTTCGACCTAAAAGTTTCAACGTTATTTGCATCTTTATTATTTCAAATTGGTGACTTTAATAAGGCAATTCTTGAAATCACAAAAATTTTATCTTTTGACCCAGAAAATGAAAGCGCAACAAGATTATATACATTGATTGAGGCAGAAAATGTTAAAATGGCAAAATAATGAGAAGGGTGTTGCTATACCCTACATCGAGGGAAAGCCACTGTGCTCAAAAGTAAATCCAGAGCGAGAGGCGAGCGCATGGGCTGAAAAAGTTGTGTCGCGCCTTTACTCAACTACAGATGCTATTTTTGTTCTTGGGTATGGTGCGGGCTACCACATTGAGGCACTTAAAAAGTTAACACAGCATAAAATTATTGTTTTTGAAATTATTGAAGAAATTGCTAATACTGCCGTCGAAGACGAGCAGCTTAATGTTATTTATTTTAACAAA
>JAGRAL010000037.1 GCA_020434605.1 Bdellovibrionales bacterium | reverse complement strand
GAAATCTGCAAGGATGAATACTCTAAAGCAAATTGAAAAAACACCTAACGAAACTTTTTTATTGATGGATACACCCTACCGCTTAAAACAAACCTTAGATGAAGTGAAAGCTTTAGGAAAAAGAGAAGTTCTCTTAGGCCTTAACCTGACCGCCGACGATGAAATCATCATCGAAGCACAAGCCAATCAATTAGAAAGTTTGGTTAAGACTGACAAAGCAGAATTTATTTTGCTTATTTATAAGAAATAAAAAGCCGATTGTAACAATCGGCTTTTAAATCATAATCCATTTTCTAGAAATGTATTACACATGATGATGTAAAGCTTCATCCAATCTAGGGTCTTTAACAGGAACTGTATTGTTTTTACTTAAGAACATTTTGGCTTGTAATACAAATGCACCCAAGAAACCGATCAATACCCCTACTTCCCAAGTTGGAAGAACTACTTTCTCATGGTTGTAATTAGGAAAAATCAACCAGAAATAATCTAAAAACTGAGAAGCTAGAATCAATAGAGCTACATTTCTAACATGGCACAAGCTTCTTTTTGCAGCTCTTGGTGCCAATGCTAAGAATGGAATTAAAAACTTAACAAAAAACAGAGCTACAGAAACTTGAAACCAGCCACCATGAGCACGGTGTAAGAAGAAGATTGTCTCTTCAGGTAAGTTTGCATACCAAATTAGCATGTACTGGGAAAAACCAATATAAGCAAAAAATATTGTAAACGCCCACATGAACTTGGCGATATCATGTACATGGTTTTCATTTACAATCCCTTTATAAGTGCCGTTATTGATAAGTCCAATTGTGAATAATGCTAGCATTGCTAAGAAAGAATGAAACAATCCCGCAAACGTATACACACCAAACATTGTAGAAAACCAATGCGGCTCAAGACTCATTAATACATCGATACTGAAAAGTGAATAGGACAATGCAAATACGATCAAAAATGCAATTGAGTATTTCACATTTTGAACTGTCAGGTTCTTATCTCCGGTTTCATCTTGCTTAAGGGAGTTAGATACTAACTTCCACGCAAAGAACAGCCAAAGACCAAAGAATAACAATAGTCTTATATGAAAGAAACCTTGATTTAAATAAGACGCTTTCATTTCTAAAAGTGGATCGCTAGCAACCGCTTGCAAATCAAGCCATAAATAAAGTTTTTTAGCACCAAATAACAATGGGATTGTTAAGAATACTGCTATTGGTAAAAAACCCGAAAATGCTTCTGCGATTCTTCTTACCGGTACCGACCAACCTGCTTTTGTCACATGGTTGAAGGAAGTAAAAAACAAACCACCTAATGCTAAGCTGACAGTAAAAAAGTATCCGATTAAATATGAAAACCAGATTCTATCAGATTGAAACTTAAGTCCCGCTAAAAAAGTTATCACACCGATTGCAACCGATACCCAGCATAGGATTTTTGCTCGATGAGACATTGTATATTTTTGTAATTGAAAAGATCCCATAAGCACCTACTCTTTATTTTCTTTTTGTAATTGACGTCTATAGTTCACAATTAACCAACGGTCTTTCTCAATGATTTGCCCAGCATATGAACCCATCATACCCTGTCCATCAGTGATAACATGAAAGATACTTCCATCAGACCAACCACGAATTTTTGAAGTTAGTAAAGATGGAGGTGTTACCATCATCTTTGGAGCCACTGTTCCATCACCTTTTGCTTTAGGCCCATGGCAAACCATGCAGTAAGTTTCAAAGCGCTCTCTACCTAAAGCAATGTTTTCGCTAGCTGGAACTGGATTTTTTAACTGCTCCCCTGCTTCCTTAGGTTTTCCTTTAAATTTATAGGGGTGAGCACCTATTGCAACCACATGATCTGGCGGCATCTTATTAGCTCTTCGATCACTAGCCTCAAGATTGTAGTCCTGCGCCTTTACTGACGGCTGATCCATCATATTTTGAACCAATTCAACATTAGGCTCTTTAGAGCTACCACAACCAACTAAACTTAATAGTGTTATAACAAATAATATTTTTTTCATTTAAAACTCCGACACTTTACGAACATCACTTGCTCCAATGCTACGAAAGTGCTCTTCCGCCTTATCCGCCGAGTAGTTTGACTCAGTATCTGGGATAAATAGTGCAAATTTAGAACATGTAAGATCAGGATCAATAATTGGCGGATCTACTTTGGGTAGTTTATTTAAGATAAACATAGCCGCAACAGAAGATAGTGCCGCAAACAATATCGTACATTCAAAAATGATTGGTATGTAACCAGGTAGCGCATTAAAGAAATCCAACGGCTTTCCACCAACAACTAAGCGATAGTTAACTGCAGATGTCCAATATGTAAAAGTCGCTCCAAAAGTCGCTCCTGTTAAACCACCAAAGAAAGTTACCCATGGAATTTTTGAACTCTTAATACCAGTTGCCTGATCCATTCCGTGTATAGGAAACGGAGTAATAGAATCAAAGTGACGGAAGCCTGCTGCATAAGTTTTCTTAGCAGCATCTAAAAGCTTATGTTCGTCTGACCAAAACCCTACAACACCTGATGTTTTCTTAGCCATGATGACCTCCCCCTTTTCTTCCTACTTCGTAGCAAGGTTTAACCTCTGACATAGAAACCATTGGGATGAATTTTAAGAATAATAAGAATAATGTAAAGAACATACCAAAACTACCAAAGATCATACCATAATCCACAAACTTAAAGTGGTAGTAAGACCAGCTAGCTGGCAAGAAGTCCCTGTGAAGAGATGTTGTAATGATCACAAATCTCTCAAACCACATACCGATATTTACGAAAATAGATACTGTAAACATCACTGGTATTGACCTGCGGAATTTTTTAACCCAGAAGATTTGCGGCGAAATAACGTTACAGCTTACCATAATCCAATACGACCATGCCATTGGACCTGTTGCTCTGTTGATAAAAGCAAATCTCTCGTATGGCACACCAGAATACCAAGCAATAAAGAACTCGGTAGCGTAGGCATAACCAACCATCATACCTGTAGTCATAATGATTTTATTCATCACTTCTAAGTGATCGATCGTTACATAGTCTTTAATCTGAGGATAGCCCTTACGAACTAAAACCATCAAAGTCACAACCATCGCAAATCCTGAGAAGATCGCTCCAGCCACAAAGTATGGTGGGAAGATCGTCGTATGCCAACCAGGTAAGTTAGCGACCGCGAAGTCAAAAGATACGATTGTGTGAACGGATAAAACTAGTGGTGTAGAAAGACCCGCAAGAATCAAATATAGCATTTCGTAGTGTGACCAGTTGCGATTTGTCCCGCGCCAGCCCATTGAAAAAATACCATAAACAGTTCTACGAATCGTAGACTTTGCACGATCTCTGATCGTGGCTAAATCTGGAATCATACCTACATACCAAAACACAGCAGAAACTGTAGCGTAAGTCGATACGGCAAAAACGTCCCACAAAAGAGGAGATCTAAAGTTTACCCAAAGAGGACCCCTTTGGTTTGGATACGGCAAGAGCCAAAACGCAAGCCATGGTCTACCCGTGTGAAAAATCGGAAATAAACCCGCAGTCATTACGGCAAAAACAGTCATCGCTTCTGCAGCTCTTGCAATCCCTGTTCTCCATTTTTGTCTAAATAAAAATAAAATGGCTGAAATCAAAGTTCCTGCGTGACCAATACCAATCCAAAA
>JAGRAL010000036.1 GCA_020434605.1 Bdellovibrionales bacterium | reverse complement strand
GCTTTTAATACTTTAAGGCCTTCTTCATGAAAACGATCTAAGATTAAGATGTTATGCTTCATATTCTCTCAATACTTTAGCAACAGCTGATTGCCAGTCAGTTTTATATCCAAAATCGTTTAACGCTTTTCCTAAAAACTCAATACTAGCCACAACATCTTCTTGAGAAATATCGCCCAAGTGTCCGATACGAATGATCTTACCTTCAAGTTGGTCTTGGCCACCCATAAATGTAATATTATAGGTTTCTTCAATATGTCGTCGCAGTTTTTTTCCATCTAATGTATCAGGCACGTTAACAACCGTTAATGAAGGTGACGGAGTGGTTGGATAAGTGGTCAAGCCTAGTGCTTCAATTCCGATTCTGGTGATACGGGCTCTTTTTTGGATTTCAGAAGTTAAAGATGAAATGCCATTTTCTAAAATTTTAGTTAGGATTGCATGTAAAGCTCTAATCTCAGCTACTGAAGAAGAGAACTTGGTTTGTTTTAGTGCATAGGCTTTTTGTTCAGCTTTTAAATCAAAGTAAAAATTCGCACACTTTGTCTTAGACATTACTGCCTGCGCTTTTTTAGAGAGCGAAATAAAAGAAAGGCCGGTAGGTAACATAAATGCTTTTTGTGAGCCAGCAACAACTACATCAATACTCCAGTCATCCATTCTTAGATCTGTAGAGAGTACTGAGGTGATGGCATCAACGATAAATAAGCAATCAGGATATTTTTTAACAGCAGCGGCTATTTCTTTAACGGGCTGTAGTGCGCCAGTAGAAGTCTCAGTGGCCTGCATAAGAACAGCTTTTGTATCCGGAAATTGAGCTAAAGCGTGTTCGATTTGCTCTTTAGTAACGGATTCACCCCAAGTGACATGAATGGTTTCTACTTTTAGTTGGTAGAGAGAAGCCATTTTAGCCCATCTTTCACCAAATTTTCCAGCGTCTACTGTTATAACTCTGTCGCCAGGGGAGAGGGTGTTAGCAATAGCTGCTTCCATAGCACCAGAGCCAGTGGAAGATAAAATGTAAACTGGCTCATCTGTAAAAAAAACTTTTTTTAAATTGATAAAGACTTGCTCTAATTCTGCAATAAACTGAGGAGCTCTATGGTGAATCATAGGAGCCGCTAAAATTTGTCTGGCATATTCGGGAATTTGAACCGGTCCCGGTGCCAATAGGCGATATGGGTAATTCATGCTATCTTTATAGGATAAAAATAATAAGAAGTATGCAAAATTCTTTGTAAGTGACGGTAAATAGTGCGAATTCGGTGATTGAAATATTTAATCTTAACGTATAGGCTTAGTTTCATAATGTATCTTAAATCACTGATATTTTTAATAGCATTTAGTTTACTGACTAGCTGTGGCTACCAGTGGGGAAATCGTAACGAAGCCCTGCCGGGGAGATATCGTGAGATAGCGGTTCCCATTTTTAGAAATAAAACACAAGAAGTGGGTAGTGAAGTTTACTTTACGAATGCGATGATTGAAGAAATTGTTAGATCTAATAACTCGATTACTTCTCAAGATAAGGCCGAAATTGTTTTAGAGGGAGAGGTTAGCCGTATCGAGGTAAGAGGAGAAGGTCTTGCCAATGTGTCCTCTCTTAGCACGCCACAAGTAGCTGTGGATATCGAACTGGTAAGTAGTTATAAGGTGCTTGTTGATGTCGTGATTAGAGTGCGTAAAAAATCAGACCAAAAAGTTCTATTTAACCAACATTTTACAGGGGAGAGATCGTTTGCCTCTGCCCAAATTGGTAAAGCTGATTTAAACTCAGCCAATCCAAATTACAATCAAAGTGCTCTACATGAAAATTTAAGGCTAATTTCTCAAGACTTGATGTCAAAGGCATATAACTTAATGACGGAGTCGTACTAATGGCTCAATTGACTCCAAACCAAGTCTTGACCCAACTTTCTCAAGGGAGAGTTTTACCGGTTTATTATTTTTATGGCGACGAGATGTACTTGGTTCAGACTTTACTAGCTGAGCTGCAAAAGGTATGTTTAGGTGAAGGGCCTAGTGATTTTAATCTCGATGTATTTTATTACACAGAAACTAGCGCTCAACACATCATTGATACGGCAGAAACTCTACCGATGTTTTCTCCAAAACGATTGGTAGTGGTAAGGCAAATCTCCGAATTAAAAGCAAAAGACCAAGACCAACTCATGCAACTGATTGAAAAACCAATTGATACTACATGCGTAGTTTTAGTTGGTAAAAAAATGGATGCTCGTAAAAAATTCTTTAAGACATTGATTGGGCAAAATGCAGTGGTTAAGTTTGATCCACCGTCAATGTCAGATGTGCCTTCTTGGGTGCAAAAAATAGCTAAAGAAAAGGGTTTAACGATTGATCGAGAGGCGCAAGACGCTCTGATTCAAATGGTAGGAAATAGTTTAACAGATATCGAAAACGAAATGCAAAAGCTACGTCAATTTGTAGGGGATCAGGCTAGTGTTAAGCTCTCTGACGTTAAAACGGTTGTTTCTAAACATCGTATGGAGAGTGTTTTTGATTTAACAAAATCAATTGCAGAGCAGGATTTACCAAGATCATTATTCTTTTTGGCAAACCTACTGGAGCAGGGAGAAAATGAATTAGGAATTTTAGCTCTGATAGCAAGACATGTTAGAATTTTAAATTTGGTAAAAGAGGGAATCAAGGAAGGTGTTACTGCTAGCCAATTGGCAGTTCGTGCGGGAGTTCCTCCTTACTTTATCAATCAATATATAGGCCAAGCTAGATATTGGTCCGAGGAACGTCTAGAGCATTTACATATGGCGCTACTTCTTACTGACAGAGCACTAAAGTCGTCACCTGTTTCTACAAGTATTTGGCTTGAAAATTTTGTACTTAAGTCATGCCAGCCTGAACTCTAGTTTCTACTTATAAAATCCGATACAATTATATGACAGAAGTGGTAGCTCCCGGTTTAGCACGTAGACGTTTTCCACGTCGTATTTTTAGACGCAATGTAAGTTTATTGTGCGAGGGGAAATATTATATCGGGATTGGTAATGAGATCGGCGAGGGTGGGATGCTGATTGAAACAGACCAATCCATCGAAATGAGTGAGGGTGCCACCTGGCTAATCAACTTTTTATTGCCTTCCACTGGGATATGTATTGTTAAAGCTGAGGTAAGATCTAGCCGCGAAAAAGACGGTAAGTATTACTATGGGCTACTGTTTACCAACTTAGATTACGATGGTAAAAAGGGAATTCGAGAGTACATTTCTGCAAAATCTGAGAAAGAGTCCGAAGAGGAGCGAAGGCTCCTCACTGCGAATAAATAAGATAATTACTTAGTAAGTGCTGAAAGCTGAGTAGCTAATCTAGCTATTTTACGAGAAGCAGTCTTTGCAGGTATAGCACCTTTTTTAGCAGCTTTTGAAACTTTGCTAGCAAACTCGCGTAATAATTCAGTTGCTTTAGCATCTTTTGCGCTAAGAGCAGTACGAACTTTCTTTTCAAGGCTACGAACGCTATTTTTTGTAGCTAAATTTCTGATTTTCTTAACATTCGCCTGACGAGCACGCTTTGCTGCTGACTTATGATTTGCCAAACTAAACCTCCACAAATATTCTTAATTAAGGAAGTAAGTAGATAACATAGGTTGTTAGGACAATGCAAGTAACAAAAGCTTGCACGCCTTTCAAACTCCAAAATAGGGGCGCTATCGTGAATCAGGCTAAGCATCAGAAATCATTGATAAAATCAGCGCTCGCCATGGCCTTAGGTACTTTTTCTTCTAGGATCGCAGGCCTTGTTAGGGATGTTGTCGTCTCGTCGCAGTTCTTGGTTACGGTGACTGATTCCTGGTTTGTGGCCTTTAGAATCCCTAATATGCTCCGTAGAATCTTTGGTGAAGGGGCGTTTTCTGCTAGTTTCATCCCTGAATTTGTAGACAAAATTGAAAATGCTGGCGAAGACGAGGCGAAGCGCTTTAGCTGGAGTATTTTTACAATTTTATTTATTACACTGATGACTCTCTCCATACTAGGAATCTTGTTTTCAGCGCAAATCATTCACCCCTTAGTGGATGGTAAAGGTTTTACTGAGATTCCAGGTAAAATAGAAGCGACAATTCGCTATTCTAAGATCATGTTTTTCTTTTTATTTTTTGTGTGTATTTACGCTTTCTTTATGGCGCAGTTAAATACGTTTAAGCAGTTTTTTTGGCCGGCATTTACTCCCATTTTTTTAAACTTAAGCTTGATTACATTTGCCCTAATGCCAAAGACATGGGTTAGCTATCCTGGAGATTTACTTTCATATGCAGTTTTGGTTGGTGGCTTTTTACAAATGGCATTTTTACTGCCTCCGCTCTATAAAGCAGGGTATTTTCCTAAGTTGTATTTTTCATTTAAAGGCCAAGCTGTAAAAAATGTTTTTAAAAATATGATTCCAGGAATTATCACTATTGGGATCTTGCAGTTTACAAATATTATTAATGTAAAGTTCGCCGCAGGCCTTGAAAATGGCAGTAATTCGTGGATTTACTATGCCGACAGACTGCTTGAGCTTCCACTGTCTTTGATCAGTGTGAGTTTAGGCACAGCACTACTGCCATCACTTGCAGAAGCTGTAAGCAAAATGCATTGGACGCAATTTAGACATCAGTTTGTACAGAGTATTAAGTTTTCGCTCTACTTATCGATTCCTAGTGCTGCGACTCTATTCTTTTTATCACAAGAGATTATCAGTACTTTATTTTTACGAGGTAAATTTAGCGCGTATGATATGACGCAAACATCGTATGTTTTAGAGGTGTATGCACTGGCATTAGTTGCCTATACATTACTAAAGATCGTTAACGCAGCTTTTTACTCATTAAGATACTACTGGCTGCCCACCTTAATTAGTTTGCTAATTTTGTGTCTACACATTGGCTTGGTGTCGATTACAATTGATCAGTTTGGTTTAAAAGGGATTGCGGCGTCTACGGCTATTAGTTCTGCGATAGGAATGTGTATTTTGTTAGTAGTGTTTTATGTAAAGTTTCCAGCGACACCGGTTAAAGATATTTTTATAAGTCTTGTTAAAATTAGTGTGAGTACTTTGATGATGGTCTTAAGCTTTTCTGTATACCCAATTCTTGGCAATGTACTTTTAGGATCAGAAGTGGGAAGAGTGGTATGTCTAGTGATCACTCTTGTAATTGCTGCTTCAATGTATATTTTTAGCTCTAAGCTTTTAGGGCTACATGAAGCTGACGAGCTATTGAAAATTTTAAAAAGACGAGTTAGCAAAAAAACTTAACGATCATTTTTTAGTAAGACTTTTACTTCCTGCCAGAGGTTTTCTTTTTCGTCTAGTGATAAATCATTAAATGAAAGCCCTTTGCTTTTTGCTAGATCCATCATCTTTGTAAACCTAGTCATAAACTTCTGATTGCTACGGCGAAGAGCTTGCTCTGGGTCTAAGCTATAGTGCCTAGCTAGTTGCGCGACCACAAATAATAAATCGCCAATTTCATCTTCGATTTTATCAAGATCATTTGTTTCAAGAGCTTCGGTCACTTCTTGTAATTCTTCCGTAACTTTTCCGTAAACCTGCTCTTTGGTTTTCCAATCAAAATCGTACTTTTGGCTCTTGCTGCCAATCTTATCAGATATGCTTAGAGCAGGGAGGTGATTTGGAAAATTAAACCACTTTGTATCTGTTGTCTTTTCTTTCTGCTTGATCTTTTCCCAATTTTTTAAAACTTCCTCTGGTCCTGCCACATTGGTATCACTAAACACATGAGGATGCCTGCGAACCATTTTTGTTCCAATGGACTCGATGACATCTTCTATACTAAAGTGAGAAGCTTTTTTGGCTATTTCAGCATGTAACATAACCTGTAAAAGAACATCACCCAATTCTTCTTTCATGCTTTTGATGTCGTTGGCTTCGATGGCATCTACTAGCTCGTAGGTTTCCTCGATGGCAAACTTGCATAAAGTGCGGTGTGTTTGCTCTAAATCCCACGGGCATCCACCGTCGGGGTCTTGTAAGTCAGCAATGATTTTCTGTAAAGATGTGAAACTTCTATATTCTTTAGGTGGGTTCTTCATTACCGCAATATAGATAAAGTATTTATTATGGTCCATTACATTTTAAGTACTGCTTATGAATTAGATTTTGTTATGTCTTTTGGCTTAGGACTAGACTAATGTGAATGCAATGTTTACCACTGCTAGTTTTAGACCTAAAAAATCTATAAAAACTCTAAGTTTTACGCTAATATAGACTTGTACGGCGGAGTGTTAAAGCCGATAAAGTAGAGAATATGGCAAACGAAGAAGAAAAGCTAAAACGACTGCAGGCTAATTTAAAAAAAGCCCAGAAAAATAGTTTGCGTACAAAGTACAGCTCCTCATCTACAAACTTTGTAGAGTGGGTGAACACACTAGGTATTGAAAAAACATTTTTTGGTCGTTGGATTCATTATTTAGACGAATCTTTTGGTATTCGTAGAATTGTATATATATTTCTATTTTGCTTTGTCTTATCTATCTTTATCAATTTCGAATTTAGTCTTACAGGTATCGAGTATCAAGAGGGTGATATTTCAATTGCTGATATCAAATCACCTTTTAACTTTGAGTTTAGTGATTACATTGAAACTGCAGATCAAAAGCAAAAAGCAGAATCAAGTATACCGCCAATTTTTGACTATGACGTTGAACAGTATGATGAGTTGTATCAAAAGTTAGACCGAGGGTTTCGTACCATGCGTGTACTACTTGCTGGTAGCAATCTTCCAAAAAGTGAGGTGGCTTTAGACCGCTTTGCCACATCGTTTTTAAAAAATAAATCAAAGTTTGAAGAGATCTTAGAAATCAGAAATTTATCAGAAGATATTTTTATCTGGTTAACAAAAAAGAGATTTAGCTCACTATATTTAAGCTATGCGTATCGCCTCTTAGATCCTGTCAGTCAAAAAAAGATATCTGCAGATATTACTCCGTTGCGTCGTACCTCTAATAACTTAGTTATCGTTAGAACTCTAGAAACCGGTGCCGAGCAAAAACCAGTGGCTATTGAAGAGTCATCAAGTGAAGTGAAAAGTTTAACAGACGTCTTACTTGTAAAGAAAATGATTTTAAATTCTGATGCAAGCTTTTTAAGAAGCATGGATATATCCGACAGAAAATTGCTTCTGCGTTTTGTAGCAAGTTTAATTATTCCAAATTTAAGTCAGAATATTCAAGAGACAGCTTTGAGAAGACAAGCGGCTAGAGAGTCAGTGCCTAGCGTATTAGTCTCAGTTAAAAAAGGACAGGTTATAGTACCAGAGGGTGCGCCTGTTCATAAAAAGCAAATCATGGTTTTAAACGAAGTTAGAAAAATCAGCTTGCAGCGTGATCAAGATTTTTTCTCTCTAGTAACAGCATTATTGCTAACAACCTTAGTTCTGGTGTTATTTTCTTTTGTAAGAAGACTTTCTGGGATTAATGCCATGGTCAAAACAAAAGACTTGTGGGCGATGGGTAGCATCACTCTTGTCGTTGTTTTACTTACTAAAATGTTGCTACTAGTAACGGATGTAACTGTTTTTAGAGAATTAGGTTTTAGTGTTCCAGATAAATTCTTTTTATATTTAGCTCCAATTGCAGCGGCCCCAATGATTGTCGGTCTACTTATTACTAGGGGTGAGATTGTTTGGTTATTTTGTATTTTCTTAGCAGCTGTTCTAGGTGTTATGGTTAAATTTGATTTTAACTATTTCTTGTACACAGTAATTGGCGGAGTGGCGGGTGCTAGAGGTGTTTTTAATACCAAGAAAAGAAACCACGTCTACTTAGCTGGGGTTAGAGTTGGTATTGTTAATGTACTTGTACTATGCTTTTTGACTTGGCTTACGGCAAAAGATACAGCGATACCATCCATGATTTGGTATGCACCATCGGGCTTTTTCTCGGGTATTTTTTCAGCCCTTGTTACTATGATGCTAACTCCACTTTTTGAAACTGTGTTTAATTACACTACGGATGTAAGACTTCTTGAATTGAGTAACTTAAACCATCCGTTATTAAAAGAAATGTTGTTAAAGGCACCAGGGACGTACCATCATTCTGTAATTGTGGGTACGATGGCCGAAAGTGCCGCTGAAGAAATTGGTGCTAACCCACTACTATCTAAGGTGGGAGCCTTTTATCATGATATTGGTAAAATGCATCACTCTGAATACTTTGTCGAAAATCAAAGAGCGGGTTATAATCCTCATGATGCGATTTCACCTCATATGAGTAAAACCATATTGATTGCACACGTAAAAGACGGAGCAGAGTTAGCGATCAGCTATAAGTTAGGGAAGCCGATTCTAGATATTATTTTACAGCATCATGGTACGACTTTGATTTCTTATTTCTATAATAAGGCAAAAGAATTAGAAGATGATATCCATAAGGTATCCGAAGCTGAGTTTAGATACCCAGGACCTAAACCGCAGTTTAAAGAGGCTGGCTTAGTAATGCTTGCGGACTCGATCGAAGCAGCGGCGAGGTCTTTAGATGAACCGACACCAGCAAGGCTTCAGAATATCGTAAAAAATATTATTCAGAATAAGTTCTTAGATGGGCAATTGGATGAATGTA
This sequence comes from Bdellovibrionales bacterium, assembly GCA_020434605.1. Taxonomy (GTDB): domain Bacteria; phylum Bdellovibrionota; class Bdellovibrionia; order Bdellovibrionales; family UBA840; genus JAGRAL01. The sequence goes on along the minus strand of JAGRAL010000036.1, from coordinate 2,736 downwards.
ATATTACTCTTCGAGACTTATCAACAATAGAGCACGTCTACGAGAGAATTCTACTGACGATCTATCACCAAAGAATGGATTATCCTACTAAGATGGGTGGAGTTGATTCAGAGAAGTCTACAAACTTAATTAGTGTTAAGGGTAGATAAGTGGACATTTTGCTCCAAAATCATACCGGTGCTCTAGTGCAAAGTGCTTCTTTGGTAGAGCTTGTAAAAAAAGTACTCTCTCATTTGAAATCCCATATAAATAACCAGAAAGACTCTTTAACGGTGGTCTTTGTGAGTGCTGCTAAAATGCAAGATTTAAACTCTAAGTATAGAAATAAAGACTACGTAACTGACGTGCTAAGTTTTTCTGCCGATGATGAGAGTATGGGTGAACTAGTTTTTTGCATTGATAAAATGCGCGTCCAGGCTAAGGAGAATGTTCACTCACTAGAATCAGAATTTTTATATTTGCTCATTCATGGGATCTTGCATTTAAATGGCTTTGAACATGAAAACAATGCTGAAGAGGCAAAACGAATGTTTAAAATTCAGGACGATGTATTTGCTGTCCTAAATACTGATGTCATGGCGCTTTTTTAATTTGCAAGCATTTTTTGCAGATGCTAGCTTTATCACATGTCCATATCAATATACCTTCTAGAAGTAAAAGCGCAGCTCCAAGAGCTGAATAAGAAAACACAAGATCTTAGGGGGTATCTTTGACGTTGATACAAAACAAAAGCGAATTGCTGAGTTAAATCTACAGTCTGAAAATCCCGATGTGTGGAATAACCCCAAGCTATTAAATAAGTACAACCAAGAGAAGTCATTTTTAGAAAAATCATTAGGTGATTATAATGATCTTCGCACAAGGCTAGAGGATGCTCTTGTACTTTTAGATATGGCTGTTGAGGCGCAAGACGAAGATAGTTTTACTGAGGTACAAAATGAACTTAAGCAATTACAAACTTTACATGATGAAATCGAACTAAAGACGCTGCTAAATGGTGAGAGCGATATGAATAACGCTTACGTTTCGATTAACTCAGGTGCGGGTGGTACTGAGTCTTGCGATTGGGCCAATATGCTGTTTAGAATGTATTCTCGCTATGCTGATAAGCAAGGTTATTCACTAGAAGTTCTAGAGATGACCGAGGGAGAAACAGCGGGTATTAAATCGGTCTCACTTTTACTTTCAGGGCCTTTTGCTTACGGTAATTTAAAAGCCGAGTCTGGCGTTCATAGGTTGGTAAGAATAAGCCCTTTTGATTCAAATGCTAGAAGACATACTAGCTTTGCATCTGTCTTTGTTTACCCTGAGGTTGATGACAATATTAATATCGTAGTAAAGGATGAGGATTTACGAATCGACACTTACCGAGCAAGTGGAGCGGGTGGACAACATATTAATAAAACAGATTCTGCTGTACGTATGACGCATTTACCGACGGGTATCGTGGTGCAATGTCAAAGCGAGAGATCGCAACATACAAATAGAGATAAGGCGATGAAGATGCTAAAGGCTGCTCTTTACGAACGAGAGTTAGCGGAAAGGCAAAAAGAAAAAGATAAAATGAATGCCACTAAAAAGGCCGTAGAATGGGGAAGCCAGATACGCTCTTACGTTATGCATCCATATCAAATGGTTAAAGATCATAGAACCTCTTATGAGACAAGTCAGGTACAAGATGTCTTGGATGGTTATCTACAAGACTTTGTATATGCCTTCTTAAAAGAGCAAGTGGCAGGGGAAAAACCATGATGAAAGCGTGGATGGTGTGGCGCTACCTGCAAAGTGGCAATCGATTTGTAACAATTAGCTCGCTATTTGCAGTGTTTGGTATGATGGTTGGAGTTGCTTCACTCGTTGTATCGATGTCTGTAGTAAATGGCTTTGAAAAAGCTATTCATGAGTCTGTGATTGATTTTACAGGACATGTCTTAGTGCTTAAGCGCGGACATTTAAATTTAACCAAAGAAATTGTCACTGAAATTACAGATATAGCACCAGAAACAAAACACATCAGTCCTTTCGTTCACCTTGAGGCCCTTTTTGCTTTTAAAGGAAAGGTTCACGGGGTGGTGATGAGAGGTCAAGCTAGAGATAGTTATGCAAGTCAGCGCTTAGAGCACCGCTTGACGGAAGGCACATGGGATTTTGGAGACCAAGAGACGCCTAAGGTTATTTTAGGACAAGAGTTCAAGAATACTCAAAAAGTAAAAGTAGGAGACAAAGTAAGGATCGTTGTTCCTAAAGCAGTTACTGTTTCTTCTTATGAGTTTAAACCTGTTGTTAAAGTGTTTACAGTTAGTGGGTTTATTGATTTGGGTAAGTTTGATTACAATGAAAGAATCATACTAACAGATTCAAAGTGGGTGCAGGATTTATCAGACCTAACAAGAACGCAATATAGTGGTCTGCTACTACAGCTAACAAATAAAGATATCGCAATACCTAAAGCAATACAGCTTAATGCTAGACTTGGCAGCCAGTTCTATGCAAAAGATTGGTATCAACACAATCGAAACTTTTTAAGTGCTGTTACCTATGAAAAATATATTTTATTTCTAGTCTTATCTGTAATGATAGTGGCCGCGTGTTTTAATGTATCTTCTTCTTTATTCATAGCTGTTTTGAAGCGGTATAATGAAATAGCGATCTTAAAAAGTTTTGGTGCTTCCAAAAAATTCATTTTACAGCTTTTTAGCATTCAAGGTCTTATGATAGGTTTTTTCGGAACTATTC
>JAGRAL010000035.1 GCA_020434605.1 Bdellovibrionales bacterium | reverse complement strand
TCGAAAAGAATCATGCCATATCGGGGGAGCTTGATAAGACAGCTACAATCATCGACCACTTTTTTACTGGAAGAGTAATTACTAAAGAAGAAAATGAAACCAACTTGGTGATTACAAACTATATAGACTGGCTAGATAGTTCTAATATTAAGTATAAACCTAGAATAGATTTAAACTTACATTTACCAAATTTAGAAAAAAAATGGAAACTGCATTTTACTAGTTATGATGAAGACAGCCAAAGTCGCGGTATTAATAAAAATAGATTAAAAACCAGTGCCCCTCGTGAGAGGTATGGAGCCAGTGTTGTCTTATTAGAAAAAATTGGTAAAGTGAATGTCACATTTCGTCCTAAGTTAGAAATTAAAAGTACAGTTACAACTTCTTTTTTACTTCGTTTTGAAAGAAAAAAAGATCTAGGAAAAATTATCTTTAAACCAAGATTAGAGTTTTTTGGTAAGGCCGATACAGGAACAGGGCAATTTGTTGCCATTAACTGGGATATACCACTAAACGATATTTTTACTTTATTTTTTATCAATGAAGAGCAATACGAAAATACAAACCATCTGCTAAGTGTTACCCATGGGCTTGGAATTAGTCATCCATACAATGATTCTATGTCACAGACATATGGTTTAAATTTTGAATATGGTCGAAGACCTGCATACCACCTAGAAAGGTATACATTTGCCTCGTCTTTTCGTCATCAGTGGTATAGAGATGTCTTGCACTATAGCTTTACGCCATACGTAGTTTGGGATGAAGAGAAGAGATTTAGCGGTACATTTGGTATTAATGTTTTAATACACTTTATTTTTTAAACTTTGCTTATTTTGCGTTAGGGCGTTTTCTCTCGATGTATTCATCATACGTGATGTGTTCATCGTAAGTAACTTTTTTGTCGATCTCTATAATTCGATTGGCAACAGTTTGTATAAACTCATGATCGTGAGAGGTAAATATCACATTTCCTTTAAAGCGCTTAATGCCATCATTTACTGCAGAAATACTTTCTAGGTCTAAGTGGTTTGTTGGACCATCTAGCATAATTACATTGGCGCCGGATAACATCATTTTAGATAGCATACAGCGAACTTTTTCCCCGCCAGATAAAACATTTGTCTTTTTTAGTGCCTCAGGTCCACTAAATAGCATTTTTCCTAAAAAGCCACGGATAAAAGATTCATCTTTTTCGGTAGAGTATTGTCTTAGCCAATCCACTAATGAATCTTCTGAGCCAGAAAAGTACTTTGAATTGTCCGTCGGAAAATAGCTAAGGCTTGTGGTAATTCCCCACTTAAAAGACCCGCTGTCAGGTTCTAATTCGCCAGATAAAATATCCATAAGTACAGTTTTCGCAAGATCATTTTTTCCAACCAAGGCGATCTTGTCACCGTTTTGCGCCATAAAACTTACTTTATCCAAAACCAATTCTCCATCTACAGTTTTGGATATATTTTTTACTTCTAGTACATCATTCCCTAAATCCCTGGCTGGTTCAAAGCTAACAAAAGGCTGTTTACGAGAGGACACCGGCATATCTGTGATTTCAAGTTTTTCTAATTGTTTTTGTCTAGAAGAGGCTTGTCTAGATTTAGAGGCGTTAGCACTAAAGCGCTGAATAAAGGCCTTTAGTTCTTCTGCTTTCTCACTAGCCTTTTTGTTTTGGTTAGAAAGTAATCTTTGGTTTAACTCGCTTGCTTCGCGCCAAAAATCATAGTTACCAGTAAAGGTGGTTACTTTTCCAAAATCAATATCAGCTATATGAGAACAAACCTTATTTAAAAAGTATCTGTCGTGAGAAATAACAATCACTGTATTTTGAAATTTAGATAAAAAATCTTCAAGCCACTGAATGGCATAAATATCTAAATGGTTGGTAGGCTCATCTAATAGTAAAATGTCGGGTTGTCCAAATAGAGCTTGTGCTAGTAATACCTTTACTTTCTCTCCGCCGACGAGTTCCTTCATCTTTTTTTGATGTAAGCTTTCGTCAATACCTAGGCCGGCTAACATTGTCCCAGCTTCTGCCTCTGCTTCCCAACCATTTAATTCGGCAAACGTCATTTCTAAGTCTGAAGCGCGCATACCATCTTCTTCTGTCATTTCGGCTTTTGCGTATAAGACTTCGCGCTCTTCCATAATTTTAAAAAGTTTTTCATTTCCTTTTAAAACTGTTTGTAAGACAGTAAATTCATCAAACGCGTAGTGATCTTGCTTTAATACCGACAGCCTAAGGCTTGGATCAATATGTATTTCACCTGTGGTGGGTTCGATCTCTTTAGAGAGAATTTTTAAAAATGTAGATTTACCGGCTCCGTTTGCACCAATAAGGCCATAGCAATTTCCTGGAGTAAATTTAACATTTACTTCATCGAATAATTTTCTGCCACCAAATTGTAAACTAACATTTGAAGTAGTAATCATACTTAAAAACCTAACAAAGAGTGATTGAAGACCCTTTATACGTAGGCGAGCTATAAATAGCAAGTTTTTATCTAAAACTTACTCTCATAGGAAAAACTAGAATGAAGAATTTTCTTGTTTCAAAAACTCAATCTCTTCAGGAGTAGAAGCTCTACCTAAAATTTGATTGCGATGTGGATAGCGCCCAAATCGTTGAATGATTTTTTTGTGTGCCACTTCAAACTTTAAAACATCTTCAAGACCTGGTTGTGAGAACAGCTTGGTTGCTATCTCATGCGACTCTAGTGATTCACTATGCATAAAAGGCATATACAAAAACTGTTTTTCTTCCACGTTCAATGCCTGGTGATTCAGTTGTAGTGCGGCGGCTGCTAGATCCAAAGCTTTGGCATCTTGTGAAAAAGCTTTGGGGCTGTCTCTATAAATGTTTCTAGAGAATTGATCTAAAACGATGATTTCAGCGAGCCTTCCGTAGATGTCCTTTCGCCAAGAGGCAAGCTCGTCTTTTACGGCAGCGATTAGTGTAGCCTCGAATCTGTCTTTAATGACTTGGTCGAAGGACGCATCTTTTTGAAATTTCTGAGCCGGACTGGTCTCTTTAAACCAAAATGTAAGAACTTCTTGTGGATTCATGGGTCACCTCAAATATAGTCTAACCTACTGTTTTAATGGGGTTATTTCAGTACATTTTATAGCTTTTTAGGGCTGATAGGTTTATTTGCGTAAAGAATTAGCTTTTTTGCACACGCTGTGTTAACCTCCGGCCACTTTAACAATAGTTAAAATTGGTAGCTTCTTTCGATCGAGAATTTTCTCTCCAAGGGGGCTTTTAAAATAACCCCTTGTCCAGGAGACAAATTTGAAATCTTTCAATGAATTAGATTTAAGTGCACCTATTCAACGAGCCATTACAGAATTAGGATTTGAAACACCAAGCCCGATTCAACAACAAGCTCTTCCTATTTTATTAGGCGATGACACAGACTTTATTGGTTTAGCCGCTACAGGAACTGGTAAAACGGCAGCGTTTTCTATTCCGATGTTAGAGAAAATCAACTCTGATTTAAAAGCCGTACAATGTTTAATTTTATGTCCTACTCGTGAGCTGGCTTTGCAGGTCGCAGGTCAAATCGATCTTCTTGGTAAGTACAACAAAGTAAAGGCCCTACCAATTTACGGTGGAGCTAGGTACGATGATCAAATATTTGGTTTAAAAACAGGAGCTAAGGTTGTTGTTGGTACTCCAGGGCGTGTGATTGACCATATTAATCGTGGTACATTAAAATTAGACAAACTAACAACTTTGATTTTAGATGAAGCTGACGAAATGATTTCTATGGGTTTCAAAGAAGACCTTGAGAAAATTTTAGAGGCTGCGCCAAGAGAAAAGTCAAAGATATGGTTGTTCTCTGCAACAATGAGTAAAGAGATTCGTAAGGTTGCAGACACTTATCTAGAAGACCCAAAGCAAGTACAAGTAAACAGAGTTGAAATGTTATCAGCAAACGTAGAGCAATTGTACTACATCACTCGTGAATCAGATAAGCCAGAAGTATTATGCAAGTTGATTGAGGCGGCAGAAGATTTTTATGGAGTTATTTTTTGCCAAACAAAATCATTAGTGACTGATCTATCGCACTTTTTAACAAGCCGTGGATATAAAGTAGATAGTTTGCATGGAGATAAAGATCAGAACGCGCGTGAAAGAACAATGCTAGCCTTCAGAAATCGTAAAGTAACGATACTAGTTTGTACTGATGTGGCAGCCCGTGGATTAGATGTTAAAGATGTTACTCACGTAATTAACTATTCAATCCCTAGAGAATTAGACAGCTATGTTCACCGTATTGGTAGAACGGCAAGAAGCGGAAAATCAGGATTTGCAATGAGTTTAGTAACTCCGGCTACTCGTAGTCTTATTGGCCGCATAGAACAAATGACTAAGAGTAAAATGAAGGAAGGCAAAGTACCCACAAGAAAGGATATTGGAGCTAAAAAGGTAAGTAAGATTTTATCTAAGTTTCAAGATCAAAAATTCTACGAAAGAGCGATGGAGCACGTAGGAAATGAATGGCAAATTGCTTTGGCAGGTATGACCATAGAAGAAGTGGTTGGAAGATTTTTAGCTTTATCATCTCCGGATATTTTTGAAGACCGTGAAACAGGTAAAGCGACAATGGTTAATACCAGTGGTGTTGCTAAGGAAGGTGGCGGAGGACGTCGTCGTGAAGGTGGTGGCCGAGGAAGAGACGGTGGACGTCGAGGCGATCGCCGTGGTAGCAGACGCGACAGAGCTGCTGGTGAAGGACGCTCTTTTAGAGCCGAAGGTAGAAGCGGTGGTCGCGATACAGAAGGCGGTCGTGATGGAAGACGAACAAAGTCTGGTGATAAAAAAAGATTTCGCAGCAAGGGCGGAAGTATGAGAAAGTTCTCTAGGTCAGGTCCAAAAGAAAACAGAGCATCAACATAATAGAATTAAAAAATCAGGACTTGTTCCTGATTTTTTTTAATCCCATCCCAATACGTGGTAGCCTTTGTTGGCTAAGCATTGGTTTACATATCTATGTTTAATTTGATCAGGCGATAAAGCTCCGGCAGTACCACCGACGGCAGCACCAACGGCTCCACTTTGTACGGCACCTCTTAAAGGATTTCCACCAAATATTAAGCTGGTTGCTGCTCCAAAAGCAGCGCCAACAGCGGCACCAGCTCCAGCTCCTTTTAGAGCCTTTTTTCCTGTGGAGTTTTCAAGATATTGATCTGCTTCTTGCATACATAAATTTACATCCTCTTTTGCAACATCAGGTCCTACAGATTTATATTTTTCATTAGGATATAATTTAGGTCTTGAGGCACAGCCGATAAGGTTTAATAACAAAAATATTGAGATAATAATTTGTTTCATAAAAACTCCTACTTAATCATTATAATACGACTTTGATTTAAGAAGTCCAAATTATATCATTCACAAGGTACAAACAATGCGCATGCTAGCTTGTCAAATGTTGACCTTAGTAGGGACAGTGTTAAGGTATTTCTGGAGTCAGAATGTTTGAAAATGAAAACGCGCCACCCATCGAAGTTCCATATGACGCTATTAGCGAGGATGCTCTTAAGGGCTTAATAGATTCATTTATTTTGCGTGAAGGAACGGACTACGGAAAACATGAAGCGGCTCACCAAACAAAATACGATCAAATCTATAAGCAAATCACTAAAGGTGATGTAAAAATTGTTTTTGATCCTAACATAGGATCGATTACGCTTATTAATAAAATACAATGGCAAAAATTTTTTGGTAATTAGGGTGCATACTCTTCTTATATGTAAACGATCTCTAACGAGAGCGCGTGTCCTAGACCTCTACTTGTAAAAAACATCTTTTATTTGGTTAATTCACTCAATCAGTTATCCTATTCTGGGAGGGCTATGTGAATGGACTCACCAAAAAAACACCCATGTCTTAGTTGTGGTGCTTGCTGCGCTTCATTTCGTGTTGCTTTTTACTGGAGAGAAGCAGAGGCAAAAGATGCAGAAAACTCTGTTCCTCAGGGTTACTTTGAAGACCTAGATGGCATGTCAAGATGCATGAAGGGCACGAATGATAAACACCACCCAAAGTGTATCGCTCTAAAAGGTACTATTGGTAAAGATGGTCACTGTAGTATATATGAAAATCGACCAAGCCCTTGTCGAAGATTTGAAGCCTCTTATGAAAATGGCACACAAAATATTCGCTGTGATGAGGCAAGAGAGAAGCACGGGCTAAAACCTCTTAAATTGATAGACTGGCGACGCTATAGAGATGAGGAAAAGCCAGACTTGGTATTGTAAGAAGCTACGTACCAATTTGTCTTAAGTATAAATGACATAAGCAAAAAAATAACCTAGGCTCCCTCCAGGGAGAATATATGACATTATTGTTACTCTACGTTTCGACTCTGTTACATGCCAAACAAGTTTGCGCTCCGAATACGGGGGGAGCTAGCTTTAACTTAGGTTGCAAGTTGGTAAGTGAAGAAGAAGCTAAAAAAATGCAAAAAGAAATCTTAGCAAAAAAAACTAAAAGCCATTTTATCCAATCTGAAAAAATTAAAATTGGATCCTATTCAGGTAGAGCAGGGTATTTTGCACTGGTTGATGGAAAAAATGTGGATCTTATTGTGATGAACGCTAAAGCTTTGAGTGAGATTCAAAATGAACTTAAAGATGTGAATCTGGGTGAATTAAAATCTTGTGAGTTAGAAGGCCTGTCACAAAAAATAGGGTATACGTTGTTTGCGATAAATAGCTGCGATTAAACAGCTATTTATTTGTCTTCGCTTTAACCGGAAATAAAAGTGAAGCTACAATCGAAGTTCCGATTAAACCAGATATAATCAATAGTGATAAACTAGTTGGAAAGTCTCCGTGATAGACATAATGAATCCATGACATTTTAGATCCAACAAACATTAGTACTGCTGCTAGTCCATACTTTAATAAGTAAAACTTGTCTAAAACTCCAGCTAATAAGAAGTACATTGATCTTAAACCTAGGATTGCAAAAATGTTTGAAGTAAAAACAATCAATGGCTCGTGGGTAATGGCAAAAATCGCAGGTACTGAGTCGATGGCAAATATAATATCTGTGAATTCTAAAAATATTAAAGTCACAAAAAGTGGAGTGGCGTAAAGTATTTTGTTATCGCGAATAAAAAAGCGATCCCCTTCAGTCTTTGTAGTGATAGGCACAATTTTTCTTAAAATTCTTAAAACAATATTTTTTTCTGGCTCGATATCTTGGTCAGAAGAAAATAACATTTTAATACCAGTAATGATTAAGAACCCACCAAAGAAAACAACAACCGCCTGGTATTGCATAAGGGCCGCGCCAATGGCAATAAATATAGCTCTAAAAATTAAAGCGCCTAAAATCCCGTAAAACAAAATACGGTGTTGGTATTTTGCAGCGACTCCAAAATAATTAAACACGACCACAAATATAAATAAATTATCGACGGCTAATGATTTTTCGACAACGTAGCCAGTTAAAAACTCAAGCGCAGATTGTTTAGCAGCGATTAGTGGATTAAAGCCAGGCAGGTCTAAAAGCCTTGGATCATTGCTAAACGCATGAATTGCGTAGTGGTAAAATGCCCAGTTAAATAAGAGCGCAAGGCTTACCCAAATGCAACTCCAGATGGCAGCCTCTTTAAAACTAACGGCATGAGTTTTTTTATGAAAGACTCCCAAGTCGACAACAAGCACCAACATAATGAATGCGATAAAGCCTGCGTAAAACCACCAGTATTGTGCAAAAGGAAATAGCATAGTCATTGGTAAATAGCCCTCTATAATAGGTGGTAATCAAAACATAAATTTAGCAAAAAGCGAAGTACTTCTTGGTCATAGTTTATATTTACTACCTTATAACAAATACAAGATGTTTGAATATCTACAATATTTGAGATCCTTTCATAAGAGTTTGAAACTACAAAGAAAAAACGACATTTTATGGAGGGATGGGGAGAAAATAGTGATCGTATTGGGGTTAATCTGGGGGACATTGCTGTGGGCTAAAGGGCCTGACTGCAGCAGTCTATTTGATGTTGTTTCAAGCATAAGTGTAGAGGCTGACTTAGTATCAGAAGATCTTCTGAACAAAGATACTTTTGCTGTTCAATCTAAAAAAGTTGTTGTTGATAATATTATTGCTGCAAAATCTCTATTGTTAGAACGTAAACAAGAATTAATGGATGATAAACTTAATCCAGATTCTATCTATAATCATATCCAATATAATTTTTCTGATATTATAAAATCAATTGATGATATGGTTCGTCTTTCAGAAAGCCTGAGATTTCAAGAAAAAATACCTTACAAAGAATATTTTAGTTTTTTCTATCGTTTGTCCGCAGTGCTATCATTTTTAAAAACGGGTGAAGTGCAAAAAATCTTCGACTCTCTTGAGGACTATTTTCGTAAAGGTGATCCTAATTATGATGTTTATACATTTTCTAGAGAAAATTTTGATCACTTCGCTGATTATGCGATTAGTGGGGTTTTACCCAGTAAATCAGAGATAGATACGGTTTTAAACTCAAAGAAAGCTCGTGTGTATTTTATATATAAAATGCCAAGTCTTTCTCTTTTGTCACAAAAGATGGTTGGTGGTGTTGTATATGCAACTATAGATAAGGGAGTAACATCATTTGATGGTGGTTTACCCACTTTTCCATTTGATTTAGCAAAACATGATGTGGATCATGCAGCTCGCTTTATAGCAGCGCTTGAAAGAAACTCCATAGATATTAAAAAGTTTGTAGATGATAACAAAAAAATCTTAGATGCAGTCGAGGCAAAATTGACCGCAGAAGAGATTCAGTTGTTTTGGAGTATTCACTTTTCAAGAAACCATGAGGGGAGTTATGACCTAACTTTTATAACACCCGATGGTAAGTACTCATGGCTTGGAATGTCTGATCAGAATATTATCGATATGGTTAAGTTAAACCCGCCTGACAATTGGCATAAAACCACAGGGCAGAATCTAAAAATTATTCAGAGTTTAAGAAGAAAAGGTTTTTTATAATAAGTAATTAGGCTATAGTGGCCCATGCTACTTTTTAGTACTCACCAGCTCGAAAAATCATTTGCATCCAAAACTTTATTTAATGATGTTTCGTTTGGTATCGAAGACAATCAAAAGGTCGGACTTGTTGGACCCAATGGAGCTGGTAAATCTACATTACTTAAAATGATTGCCGGCCTCATCGCACCAGATGCGGGATCAATTACGACAAAAAAAAGTTTACGACTAGGCTTCTTAGACCAAACACCTAGCTTTGGACCTAATGAAACTATTCTAGATGCGATTTTATCAAAGGTAGATTACAACGATAATTTGGGCTTAGCTTTTGAGTGGATGGCCAAGTTAGACCTATTAGATTTTGGAGAAAGTTTTTTAGTAAACAACTTATCAGGTGGATGGAAAAAACGAGTTGCTTTGGCAAGAGAGCTTTTATTAGAGCCAGAGCTTTTACTCTTGGATGAGCCTACCAACCATCTGGAT
>JAGRAL010000034.1 GCA_020434605.1 Bdellovibrionales bacterium | reverse complement strand
TAAAAAATGATGCTAAAGTACAATATAAGATTAATGATAAGGTGTCTGTGATTGGTAGCTGGGAATATGAGAACAATACGGACAATAGTGAGTTTAATAACACAAACAAAGAAGATGTCTTTGGCGTCGACTTAGAATATAAAATAGAGTTTAAATGATTTTATTGGTATTACTTTTATCTTGCATTGGCTTTACAAATACGCTGGATCTCAGCGGTTTAGAAAGCAGTGTTAGCAAAGAACTAGTGAGTGACTATAAAGACTTACTCTCCCCTCCTCTTAGTCGATCCAAAGTCGATGAAATACTAAAAGTTGTATATACTCATAAAAAGTACAGAACCGTTCGAGCTATTGAAGAAGTAAAAGATGGGCAAACAACGTTTAAAATTATTGCAGAAGTTATTCCACAAATATCTAAAGTAGAATATGTTGGTAAACTTATTTTTAACGAAAGCACCCTATCCAATATAGTACAAATTCAGGCTGGTGATAACTATGATGCATTTAAGTTAAGATCAGCCGTAGACCGTATTAAAGAGTTTTATCGAAAAAACGCGTATCTATCTGTAGAAACAGAATCTCAACTTGAATTTTCAGAAAACAATCGAATTGTGCGATTTAAGATTAAACCTAATACGCAATCTAAAATTTCAAATATTTACTATATAACTAAAAACAAACGTCTTAAAGAGAAGTTACAGCACCTTGCAAGATCCTACCATAACGACCCGTTTACTGAGCAAAATATTATCGACTTACAAAATGATATAAAAAAATATTTGATTGCAAACAAGTATTATGCGGCAAGAGTTTCAGATCCAAATTTTGAATACTTAGAGCAAGCGCGTTCCGTCAATATAAGCTACCAACTCACTGAAGAACACCACTTTAATCTTATCTTTAAGGGAAATCATAAGTTTTCTTCTACTAAGTTGATCGATGCACTGAATTTTAAAGATGGCGATAGTTTAGGGGTTAATCCTGCCTCAGATATCAGAGAAAGATTAAAGGCTTTTTACAAAAAGAATGCTTATGCTAATATTCAGATCAGCACCACTCAAAGTTACGATAAACAAGAAATGGAATACAAAATTTCTTTAGATATTCAAGAGGGAAGTGCCATTAAGATTACAGCATTTAATTTTGATGGTGCAATTTCTCATTCAGGAGACTACTACACTCAGTTTTTAAAAAACAATTCTGGAAAACTATTAAAAGACAACCTCTATAGTGCAGAAGAGTTAGAAATCGGACTTAATAACCTTGTCACTCACCTGCAGAACCAAGGCTTTTTAATGGCAAAAATATTAACTAGCAGAACTAACTACTCTGACGCTAAGTCTGAAGTTGAAATTTTTATTCGACTTGATGAAGGGCCAATCAGTATTTTGTAACAAGTAAATTTTAATGGAGCTAAAAAATTCTCAAAAGAAGTTTTATTAAAAACGATAGATCTTGAAGAAAACAAAGCCTTACGCCTAGAAAAAATCGAAAACAGTTTTGAAAAACTAACTGATTTTTACAAAGAACGTGGTTACTTAGAAGTCGCCATAGAAACTGACAATAGTGATTTTATCACTTATCACGACAACTATACCAAAGCTAATTTAAACTATAAGATCAAAGAAGGTGATCAAATTATAGTGCAAAGTATCGCTGTAACCGGAAATTCTATGACTAAAGAGTACGTTATCTTGAAATCTTTGGACTTCAAAGAAAATGAGATCTTAACCCTAGAGAAAGTACGTGAATCTGAGGCTCAGCTTAAAAGACTTGGTTTATTTTCTAGTATAAATATATCAATCATCCCTTCACCTAACCCAAGACGTATTGTAACTGTTAGCGTTTCTGAAAGATATCCTGGCACTCTAACATTTGGTGCTGGGGTTAGTAATGAGTTAGAATTAACTTTTAGAGGTTACACAGGCTTAGCCTATAGAAACTTATTTGGAACTGCTCGTGCAATACAGGGTAGATTTCAGTTAAAATCTAATATTAAAGTTACCGAGTTTTTGGATTATAAAGCTAATGCCAGCTATCTTGAGCCATTTCTATTTGGCTCAAAAACAAAAGGAAAAATCAACGTAACTAACAGTCAGGAATTAACAAATACAAGTATTACAAATTTAGAAGCAATAGAAACATCTGCCCTTGTACTTAGCTTAGAGCGAGATCTTACGCGATTTTTAAAACTCAGTTGGAAACTGTGGGGGTTAGAAATTAATAAAAAATTCGAAGTAGATGACAGCGGTAATAAATCAAATGAAGAGCACCGTCGAATCGCTGAAATAGGACCAACTATCGAATTAGACTACAGGGATAACCCATTCGTGCCTAAACACGGAACATACACGCGCCTCAATATAGACTACTCGTCTCCTGATTTAGGAAGTACTGAGGGAGATGAAATTCAACCAGGTGCTAAAGAAGTGAAATATATAAAAGCCTCCCTTCAGTTTAACCAATACATGCCTTTCTTTAAAAATGAGGATGTTACCTTCGCCTACTCTTTACGTACAGGCTATCTTGTCAATAAAGGAAAAGAGGGGTTCTCGGCTGTACCACAAGAGAAGATGTTTTTTCTTGGAGGACTAACGACAATTAGAGGTTTTGAGAACAATAGTATTCCTAATCCAGATGCACTCATTGAGCCAGGTGATGTATTTCCATCACTCCTAACTGAATCTACTTATTACTTAGTAAAGACAGAATTAAGAATCCCCGTATATAAAAACTTTGGCACCGCATTATTCTACGATGGCGGAGGTGTTAAGGTAAAAGGTAAGGATTTTGATGACGAATATAGAGATGCTATAGGCTTGTCACTTCAAATTTTAACTCCTATTGGTGCAATAAACTTAGGTTATGGTTACAAACTAGACCGTAATTTTAAAAATAATGAGTCCGAGGGCGCATTATTTTTCTCGATTGGTGATTTTTAATTTTAGCATGCTATAATTTAATTATGGCAAAATCTAACACTAAAGAAAAAACAAATCTCGATTATGCTGAGGCAACAAAAACAAAGAAGCCGCGTCTTTTTAAGATACTAATTTTAAACGATGACTACACCCCTATGGTATTTGTAGTTCATGTCTTAATGAAGTTTTTCCAAAAGGATGAAGAAGGTGCAACTAGGGTAATGCTAGAGGTTCATCATAAAGGTTCAGGTGTGGCAGGCGTCTTTACAAAGGATATTGCTGAAACTAAAGTTTTACTAGTAAACCAATACGCAAAAAACCACGAACATCCACTTAAAACCATTGCGGAGCCAGAATGACTTTACATCCTGATTTAGAACTTCATATTAATCTTACTGTAAGCAAAGCAATCAAGCAGCAATATGAGATCGTAACTATAGATCAACTGATCTTAGAGTTACTAAATGATGATAGGGTCAAAACATTGTTAAAAACCTGCAAAGTTGATCTTAAGCGCTATCAGACGAACCTTGAAAAATACATCGAATCAAACACACCTGTTCTTGCTGATGCAGACCCAAGCGTTGCTCCTCACATTAGTGTAGGATTACAAAGAGTCTTACAGAGGGCTTGGGCGCAAGCTATGAGCTCAGGAAAATCTGAAGTTATGCCAACTGACATTATTGTCTCAATATACTCTGAAACAGACTGTCAGGCCCATTTTTATTTGGAAGACACTGAAAAGCTGACGAAAATAAAGTTGCTACAGACTATTTCTCACTCAAGCATATCTGGACAACTTAAAGACAGTGATGACATAGGCCATACAGCAGAAGAGTCAACACTTCAAACTTACTGTGTGAACTTAAACCTATTTTTGAAAAAAAACCCTCATGCCATAGTTACAAGACCTGACTTTCAGGAAAGACTTGTTGGTATTTTAGCTAGAAAGACTAAAAATAACCCCCTAATTCTTGGTGAGCACGGAGTTGGTAAAACCTATCTGGTGTATGCTTTTACACAAGCAATTCTCGACAAAAATGCACCTGAGTTTTTAAAAGATACTGAAGTTTACTTATTAGATGCGGGCTTATTAGTGGCAGGTGCAAAGTTTAAGGGTGAACTAGAAGAGCGCTTTTTACAAATTATAAAAGAATTAGAAAACTTAAAGCACAAAGTGATCCTATTTATTGATGACATTCACCAGGTCCTATCATCATCAAGCACTCAATCAACAGGTACAGATATTTCAGCTTTATTGAAGCCTACCTTAATGAAAGGTCATGTTTCGGTGATTGCAACTTCAACATTTAAGGACTTAAAAAATACATTCGAGAAAAACAAAACCTTAAACCGCTACTTTCAAAAGGTAGACTTGACTGAGCCAGATGATGAGACTTGTATTAAAATATTAACCGAGCAATCTAAGTTACTAAGTTCACACCATCAGTTAAAAATTAGTCCACCACTTATTGAAAAAGCAGTTACCTTGTCTAAACGCTTTATCTTTGATCGCTTTTTACCAGACAAAGCCATTGATGTAATGGATGAAGTGGGTGCTCGAGTGCATTTGAAAAACATTCATGTGCCGGAAGAAATCACTAAGAAAGAAGAAGAGATTGAAGCGGTAAAAGAGGAAAAAAACAAGGTGGTAAAAAGCCAAAAATATGAAGATGCGGCCAAGTTGAGAGACAAGGAAAAGCAACTGAATATTGAGTTGGAAAACATCAAAAAAGAATGGGAAGAAAGCGTTAAATCCGAAAGATATCCCGTTGATGAAGATGCTATTGCGGAAGTAGTGGCGATGATGACAGGCATCCCAACCAAACGTGTAGCTCAAAAAGAAAGCAAGCGATTGGTGCATATGGCTGACGATTTGAAAAAATCTATTGTTGGTCAAGATGATGCGGTAAGTAAGATTACTAAAGCCATTCAAAGAAATAGAGTGGGATTAAAAGATCCTAAAAAACCAATTGGTACATTCATTTTCTTAGGTCCAACCGGTGTTGGTAAAACAGAATTAACTCGTCAGTTGGCTAAGCAGCTTGGTGTTGAGCTTATTCGTTTAGATATGTCTGAATATATGGAAAAGCACGCTGTTTCTCGACTGATTGGCGCGCCTCCAGGATATGTGGGTTATGAAGAAGGCG
>JAGRAL010000033.1 GCA_020434605.1 Bdellovibrionales bacterium | reverse complement strand
AGAAAGAAGAAGTACGCTCGGTTCTAAAAGACATTGAAACTACAATTTCTTATAGTGATCTAGCTGCTAAGTCTAACAACTATGTCAAAATGCTATACCACTTTTCTCAGTGGCTTCCAGATGAAACTCTTAGGGACTTTGACGATAATATTAGAACCCTAGTTGCCGTTAATAAAGAAATAAAAAGGTTTCAGACAAAAACATACACACCTCAGAATATTGTACAGCGTGCAATGAATATGTTGAGAAGTCGCTCTAGTAAAAACATAAAGTCTAGCTTGGCTGAAATGTACGATACTAGCATGAGAATAGTTAATGGATTTAGATTAAAGTTAAAAATTGGCGAAGTAGATTTAAAAAACCTTGGTAAAACAGAAGGTTTAAAAAATCTTGATGAAGCTACAACTATATATAAAGAAAAAGAGAATTCATTGTCGCAAAAAATGGGGCTGGATATATGATGTTTATTCTGGCTCTTTTACCGTTGATTGGGTTTAGTCTTGATGTGGATATTCAATCTGCTAGGCAACAGTTTTTAAAAGACGTAGAAGATTATAATTTTAGTGTTGATATCTATGTGCAAGAAGCGACTAAGTATAGAAATATTAAAATGAACGAAGAGTATAGGCAAAGAATTACTAATCTTGAAAAAGAGTTAATCAAAGGTAATAAAGAGGTGCTCAAGACCGTTGATTCTTATAAAGCAAAAAATAAAGATCAAATATTACTAGATGATGTGCTTTTGATGAGATTAGCTCAACTAGAGTTTGAAAAAGCAAATTTTGATTACAACGAAAGTGTCACAAAAGTAAACTCTAAGCTAGTGTCGCCGAATTATACCAAGTGCTTAGAGTACACTACACAGCTGTTAAGGCAATACCCAGAAAGTACACTTGCTGATAGTGCAGAATACTTAATAGCCTATATATATGAAGAACAAGCAGATTTTAAAAAGGCTGATGCCATTTATTCATATTTTTTAAAAAAATACCCAGTCTCAAAATACTATGATGAAGTTCAATGGCGGTTAGCTGAATTGCAGTTTGAGAGTGACAACATTAAAGAGGCACGCAGAAATTATTTAGCCTTAGCAAAAAGAGAAAATTCTAAATTTGAATTTAAAGCACTCTACAAATTAGGGGCAACATTATTCGAGACAGGACTCTTTTCTTGGTCATCCAAAATGTTTGTTCGTCTTTATGATCGTTTAAAAAATGATACTGTATCTAGTGCTGAACGCTCTACTTTATTTGATGAAACGCTAGAGTATATAGGGCTATTAGAGAGAAA
This sequence comes from Bdellovibrionales bacterium, assembly GCA_020434605.1. Classification (GTDB taxonomy): domain Bacteria; phylum Bdellovibrionota; class Bdellovibrionia; order Bdellovibrionales; family UBA840; genus JAGRAL01. The sequence continues at coordinate 6,902 of JAGRAL010000033.1, read as the reverse complement.
AGGCGTAGCTTTAAAACTAGATCCTGAAATTGAAGCGCTTTCTGCCAAAAAAATACAACAAATATTTGCAAGACATGGGCTGTGGAGTGAAAGTGAAAAAGTAATTAAGGACTATATTGCTAAGTATCCGAACTCTAAATACTTACCCGAGATGTATTCACGCTGGATTGATATATATCAGCAGCGTAAGCTGATTGATAATGCTGAAGATATTCGTACAGAGTATTTTTCTAAATTATTAGATGATAAAAGCTGGTGGTTGGAGAATAAAGACAACTATCAAGAAAGATTTTTAGCAGAAGAACAAATTGAGGTTAACTTAGTAGCATCTGCCAGATATTTAGTATCTAAAAAGCGCTACGATCTAGCCATTAATAGGTATAAATCATTTTTAGATAAATATCCCTACGATCCTAAATCAGTGGATGCTCGTGTTGAATTGGCTGAAATTTATTACTTACAAAAGAAGTATTCGCTTGCCTACACGACTGTCGAAGAGATGCCAGAAATTGAAATGTCAAAAGCACAAAAGGATAACTATTATTTTATAAAACTCTCGTCATACTATGCTGCTAACTTACAGAGAAAATCTAAAGAAATTAATACAACAATGTCATTTTTAACAGCACAATATTTAAATAATGTACAAAATTTAGATAGAGCTGCCAGTATCGTTAAGCCAGTTGCGGAATATTTTAGTTCTAAAAAATTATATGCAGAAGCAAATGACATTTTAGCTAAATATCCTTACGACCGAATTGAGTATTCTACAAAAACGATTACTGACTTGTTGGACGCTCACCTTAAAATTGACAGACGGGGAAATCAATCCAGAGAAAATGAACGCTTACAGCAGACTAAGTTGGACGTAAGTTTACGTAAAATGTTTAATTTGCGACCTTTTGTTTCTAAAATATTTAGAAACACATACGAGGATCTAGCGTACTACTTGTCTGTTTCAGACATTGATGGTTTTGAATCGGTCCAACTTCCTAATAATATGACTTTAGAAGACCAGGATGTACAATATATCATGAAAGCCCAGCTTTATAGAGGGATGGGAAAATTTGTCGAGTCAAATCAAATACTGGCTGATGTAAGTACTCAAAATTTAAAAAATTACTCAAACTTTATAAATGCTAAAAACCTATACGATATGGTGGATTTTGCAGGATGTGCAGCACTGTTGGCTGGCATTAAATCTAAAAACTTTAAAGCTGAGTATCCAGAATATTACAAACTTCGCTATGATTTAGCTTGGATTACGTCAGGGCCAGAAGCTGCTAGCTCATCTTCTATATTGCTGGCCAAAACTCTGCAAAGCGATATCCCTGTTGTAGATCATATGTTTAGATTACCTGTTTCTAAGCGTAAGGATTATCTGAATAGTGCTAGCAAAGGTATTAAAGGTGCTTTTGTTGAAGCTTACAAGTCTAAAAAACCATGTAGTGGAACTGTAGAGTGTACATATGTTACATGGATAAAATCAAAATCCAAAGCTGGTATTTTAAATGATGTGGTTGATGCTTTGGTTCAATCTTCTGATCCTAGGTGGTTACTCGGAGTTGTTGCGGATATGGGGGCTGACTCTAAATTAACTACAAATTCATCCGTTAACTCAAAAATTAAAGAATGGATGCAGTTAAATCAATTTAGATTTTCTGTGGCTGGTACATATAAGCTTACAGATTTACTTTCTAAATGGAACATAAGGTCTAAGGATGTAGTCATTCCTTGGGATGTAGCCATGCATGAATGGATCAATTGGCAAGGGTTAGCATCTACTACAGGTGAATTACAAATTTTATTGCAAGAAGAAAAGTATACAGACTTAGAAAACAAGCTGGTGTCATTAAACCAAAGAAAGGGTTTAGATACGGGTTTAAATTTACTAAAGTATTACTTGTTTACGCAAAATAAAGAAAAAGCTAAACAAGTTTTTGATGGCTTACATGATTACATAGAGCCTAACGCTTATGGTGCTATGTCATACATGTTTGGATTTTCTAATGATTATATGCCTAGCGAAGATAGTGATAACTCATTCGTAATTGCTGCAAAGGCTAAACAGTATTTATCTGAGAATAAGATAAGAGATAGTTTGAAACTACTATCATCAGCGATTCAAACAAATCCTAATGACAAAATATATTATTACGGGTTGATGCAATCACTACTTCTTATCCGTGATTATACGGCAGCATCTGTTGTTATTAAAAGGTTGCAGCGTAATACAGGTTCAGCTTTTGCAAGCATCTCAGATTATATTTTAAACGCGGGGAGCTACACAAAAACAGGTATCATTAGCATCGACAAAATGGCAGATGCAATCGCTAATGGTGCTGAAGTGGATATACCCGTTAACCACTTATCATTATATGTAAAGCTAGCGAGGGCTTGGCTTAACTCTACTGATACGGATGTAAAGAATGTGGATAGTGGCTTTGACGGTCTAACTTTTATGTATTCGGCAATTAGTAAACAAAAAGTAGACTCATTGAATAATGCCTATTTTATAAAGTCATTAGATAAAGTGCAAAGAGATGTCGCGAGTGAGGTTGAGAAATGATATTACTCCTATTGTTTTTAAGCATTAGTTTTTCAGCAGATGAAGGGAAGACATTGTCTTATAATAAATCTCCTAAATCTTTATTTTTGATTAAAAAGGCAAAAGTTGAGTCAGATGTTGGAGAGCCGATAATACCTCTTTTTGATAGACAAAAAAGTGCAATTTTAAAAGACGAAAGATTTTCGACAAATGGAAATTAAATTTTTATTATTAGTAACATTGGCATTTTCTCAAGGTTTTCGTAATTCGCAAGACCGAAAAATCTCTAGTGAGGTTGTAGAATCATTTTCGAAACAATGTGCTTATATCTCAACCATCGAATCGAATATTGTTAAGAAGTTAGAGGAGAAGTTAAAGTTGTCACAATCGAATGATAATGAGGTTGCTTTAAGTTGCTACCGTGATAATTTAACACAAATTTCTAGTGCACACTTTATATATTCAACAACATGTAAAGAGGTTAGCGTTCCTAATTTTAAGCCTGATGATTCTAATTTAATGCGCATATTCGTTGCAGTTCAAAAATATCGTAAGGGAATACGTTTACAGCACAGTATACTGAATGATTGTTTGAGAAGTAAAAAAGTGGGAACAGACTACATTGTGGATTTAGAGTTTAACAGAATTGAATCTGATTTATTGCGTGAAAGGTTAGAAGATTATAAGGTAGGTGACAAGTTCACCCCTAATAGGACTACATATAGATGATACTTAGTGTTTTTGCAGCTTTGATGTTACAACAAGTATTTTCGGCAACTGAGGTGCAACTAGAAGGTGGCCTTAGAGCTGAATCTAATGCATTTTACCGAGATCGTGACTTAGTTACCGATTTTGCTTTATATGTAAAGCCATCTATTTCACTAAGTAAAGAAACTAAGTCTACTGCTTCAAACTTACATGTTCATTCGGATTACTCTAAGTACACGGGCAATTCTAGTCTTGATTACTTTGACTACGATGTTTCGGCAAATACTACATTGAATACAAGAGGGAAATGGGTATGGAGTGGAGCCGTCTCTTACGCTTTAAATTCTGAACCACCTGACGACCAAGGAATCGAGCGTCTAGATAAGACTGAGACGACAGAATCTTTAAAACTAACATATAAAAAATCAAAAATTAGACAACATAGTGTGACAGGATATAGTCGACAAACTAATTTTAGTTTAGATACATTAGAGTATGGCAACAATGTAACTGTGGGTGGATCATACGAGTACCAGTATTATTTTTTGCCTGAGACTGCTTTTCTTTTTATCGTCGATGCCGAATCATCTACGTACGCAAATGGTCTTAAATTTCTAAATCAAGATCCGGGTACCACTAGATACTTGTACGATAACACTCTCTACAGATCTAAATTTGGAATTAAAGGACGCCTTACCGAGTTTACAGAATTATATTTATTTTTTGGCTATGCGATGCGTACCTACGAAAAAGATACATCATTTAATGAACCAGTATTTGAAGTTAGATTTCAAGAACAAATCACACCGCAGGATATTTTGATTGCAGGATATATCTATAAAACCCTAGATTCTTTTTACACTAACTACGAAATTAATCAGCATATGTTTATTGGGTATTCTCGAGTATTTGGTGATAGGTTTATAGTTTCATTTAGATCAGATTATATTTATACATCATTTTCATTACCAAATAGACGTGAAGATCAAAGATTGACCGGTACTCTACGTGCAGACATTAGCTACAAACCAAACTGGATTATACAAGCTGGCATCGTGGGCGATTTTTTAGCATCCGATACATTAAACCAAACCTCATCTGACGTTTTAGATCCAGCCACTTCTTATCAAGCTCTACAAGTATTTGTAGGCTCAAAATTTGCCTTTTAACATGTCAAAAGTACGAATCATTCCATTAGGCGGACTTGGTGAGGTTGGAATGAACTGTATGGTGTTTGAAACAGATACAGATGCAATTATTTTGGATTGTGGCGCTATGGCCTCACATCATCAGTGGCTTGGATTTGATTTTATCATACCAGAGTTTACGTATTTAAAATCCATACAAAAAAAAATTAAGGCTCTTGTCATTACTCATGGTCATGAAGATCATATTGGGGCCATACCATATTTATTAGATGAGGTAGAAATTCCTAAAATCTATTGCAGCACTTATGCCTATGAAATCCTTAAGTTTAAGCTTAACAAATTAAATAAATCCAAAGCTAATTTTGAATTTATTGATATCAATACTGAGTATGTAGAGGGGGATTTTAGTTTTTCCTACTATCCGATCACGCACTCTATTGTAGAATCACATCTTGTTTATTTAAAAACACCAGCGGGTAATATTTTACATACGGGAGACTTTAAAGTTGACCCTAAGCCTTATATCAACTGGGAAATCAATTGGGATTTATTGAAGAATAAAAATGTAGATCTACTACTGTCGGATTCTACTAACTCAGAAAAAGCAGGTAGAAGTACATCTGAATCTTCACTTTATGATAGCTTTAAACAAAAAATTTCATCTGCAACTGGAAATGTTTTTGTGTGTTGCTTTTCTAGTCATTCACCACGCATGCAATTGATCTTTGATGTTTCCAAAGAACTAAATAAGTCAGTTGTCTTGGTTGGGGCCTCTATGCTGAAGTTTTTTGATATTAACCGTCGTCTTGGTTATTTAAGACTTGAGGGTGTTGATTTAATAACTGATGAAAACAAGATAGACCTATCTTCTAATAAAAATGTATTTTTATGTACGGGTTCACAAGGTGAGTACTCAGCAGCAATGTCAAAAATTCTACGTGATGAAAACTCAAACGTAAAACTACGAGAGCAAGACACATTTATTTTAAGTGCTCTAAAAATTCCAGGCAATGAAATCAATGTAAGGTATTTAATCAACAGCGTATCTGCGATAGGTTGTAAGATCTATCACCATGGGTCTGATAATGTACATACATCAGGTCACGCTTATCAGGATGAGCAAAAGCAAATATTTGAATTTTTTAATCCTACACAGTTTTTACCGGTTCATGGTGATTATGAAATGTTAAGAACACACGCTAAGACGGCAAAAGATACAATAAAAGATATCAATGTAATTCAAATGATAGATGGTCAGGTGACAGTTTTTGAAGATAAAAAAATTCGTTTAATAGATGAAGTGATAAGTGCTAGAAAGCGTTGGGTAAGAGGGCGTGAAGTAGGGGCCATGGATGATAGAAGTTTAAAAGAAAGAAAAAAAATGGCTCGAGATGGGGCTGTGTTCGCTTTCTTCTTTTATGAAAACGGAAAATTGTATGATCTACCGCAATTACACTTTTTGGGTTTTGAGTGTGATGCCGAAATAGAGAAGCAAATAGTAGAAGACTTTGCTAAAGATTTAAGAGCTAAGCCGATGGTTCTTGAGGATTGCGAGGCAGTTTTAGGACGAATTGTAAAAAAATATTTAGGACATAAACCAGCAGTGCGCTGTAAAATCGGTTCATAAAAAAGCCCGCATCAGCGGGCTTTTTTATTTTAGAATAATTCAGTTTTAAAGCCTATTTGAGAAGATTTACTCTCAATGGTTCTGTAAGGATTATCTGAGTATTCAATTAAATATAAAAATGCTGGTAAGTTCTTTTGAAATACAGAGTTAATAATACTCTGGCCTGGGTAAAAACCACCGTTCCATATGCTCTTCGGATCTAACTCAAAAGTAAAAGAGACGATACCATGTTCTCCGTATGCCCAGTCTGTAGTATCACCACTTGCTATGTATAAATCTGATGCCTGCTCTGGTGTATAGCGATTCCAGGTAGCCATTTTTTCAGCCATAGTTTTGTGAACTAACATATCTCTTTGATTAGCTATGCTATCGTAAGAGTGTCCCCAAGGGTAAAGAATTAACTCTGAAAATGTATGAACAGATAAAAGAACATTAATATTCTCTCTGCTTTCTACAAAATTTTTGATAGCCATAGTTTCTGGCTCACTAAATGGTGTTGGTCCCATGTACACATCGCTGTTTGGATTGGTGCTTGATCCGCCAGTACCCCATTGATAACCGTAGTTACGGTTTAAATCTACTCCATATGTTCCATTAGAGTTTGGTCTGCGGTTTTTTCTCCAAGATTTATAGCTACCAGATGAAATGTCATACTCTACTCCATCAGGATTTACCATTGGGATAATATGAATTTCTCGAGTCTCTAAGAAGCCATGAATTCTTGGATCATTAGCGTAGTTTTCAACTAAATACTTGGCCAGTAGTAATGGCATTTCGGTTGATAAATGCTCTCTTGCATGATGAGTACCCATAATTACAATACCAGGCTTTTGATTAGAAGTATCTAGGCCGGTAGATATTCTGATGTTAT
>JAGRAL010000032.1 GCA_020434605.1 Bdellovibrionales bacterium | reverse complement strand
GGACTTGTATCTTGAAACTCATCAATATACCAATAATCAATTTGCTCCTGCACCTTAGAGCCAATATCAGGAAATTTTTCTAGAAGAAAATTAGATACCCCTTCAATTTCTGATAAGCAAATTTTTGAGTTTACTATCTTACGTTCAAGCATAGCTTCAAAATATGTATTGAAAATGCTATCAATATCTTTAAACAATTGGATATTTTCTGACCAAAAAGCTTCATCCCAGTAGGCTTTATTAGACTCGGACTTTAAGTTATCACGAAATCCTTTGATTTCATTCCAAACCTCTTCATCAAAACCAAACTTCTTACTAAATCTAGGAAACTTGATATCTTCAACATCTTTAATTAGCGAAACATTCGATGTAAGTGATTTGAGGTAAGAAGTAAACTCATCAAAGGCTTGCACTTGAGATACGTAATTCAATACATAGGAGGCTTTTTGAGTAAGCTCTTCACGTTTTTTTTCAAACGCCTCGGTTATATCCCTATCTGTAACACTTGTAAGATTAGGGTTATCTAATTTTACTAAAAATAATTTATATAAAATTTCATTTATTTCACGAAAACTAAATTGTTCTAAAATTTTTTGAGATTGCTTATTATCTATAAATATTGACCTGGTAAGTTTACGGCGAAACCTTTCTTCTGTTAACTCATCTTGCAATTGAAAATCTGGTTGCAAGCCAAACTCTAGAGCATATTTTCTTAAGATATTATTCAATAGACCGTGAATAGTGGTGATACTTACGTGGGATGGGTCCTTAATGACCTCTACCAAATATTGATTTTTAGATTTGTAAGCCTTCTGCACCAGCTTTTCTCTAAGTTCTTGCGTCGCTTTCACAGTAAACGTACAAACCACTAAATGGGGGTACTTTTTATGAGTTTCAAAATATCCCTGCAACGAAGTAAACACGTGCTCTGAAAGTGCTGTAGTTTTACCCGCACCTGCACCTGCTTGAACAAACTTAGAAGCTAGTTTAAATGGCTGGCTCGACACGAGTTCCTCCAAGCGCAATTATCACAGTTTTTTTTATCAAGCGGATCAGGCAAAAATTGATTCTTTTCAATGCCAGCAATGGATGTTTTTATTTTTTCACGAAGCTCTTCATAATAAGCATTTTTTTTATCATCACTGATAATCGTGCGGTTGCCTTTTTCAACTTCGTACAAGCCTGTGTTGGCCGATAGCAAAAATCCCTTATCTCTTTGTAGTGGTTTCATTGTAAAGTAAAGTCCGCCCACCACCGAAGTGAGATCATCAAAAGCCTTAATATCTTCCAAAAGCATTGCGTACATAGCTAGCTGCAAACTTCCTTTTGAAAACCAACTTCCTATATTTGTATGATTAGCAGATTTTTTAAATTTATAATCCATAATCAAATAATTGCCAGCACCATCCGTATCTATCCTATCTATCTTGGCCTTAAAAGCAAAACGACCGTCACCTGGTTCCCTATGAAAAAAACCATTTTTATCTAAGTAAGCATTGATTTCATACTCAATACCCACTGTTTTTGTTTTAGGGTACAGCCTGCGCCAATCAATCTCAAACTTAATAAATTTGTCTAAATACTCTTTTGACTTCTCTTTATACGATTCAACAAGGTTTGATTCTTTGATACTATCTTTATGTTTTAAAATAGCTCGATCAAGAATTGTCGAAAACTGTGCCTCAGAAACATGAGGCCAACTTGGCTCTGATACTAACAACGCTAAAGCGTAGTGAATTATATTTCCGTTCGTCATCGGGTCTATATCAACATCTAAAATATTAGTATCTGACAATTTTAATACATTTTTAGCATAAAAAATGAAGGGACATTTTACATAAGACTCTACCTGTGTTGCTGATAGGTTTTTAAGTTTGTAGTTTATTCCTTCCATATGCTGGATCTGAGTATCTTGATTATCTACTCCACTTAAAAAACTAGATACAAATGAAGGTTCAGGTTTAGAGGTATTTTTTTCTAGCAAAAAATGAAAGATGCTAGGTTCTAATAAGTTTGTACCAATATCATTTTTTGCATAGGATAAATACACAGTATTGGACTCACGTATTAGCTGCAAAGTTGCCAACATTTTTCTTTGTGAAAAATGAGAAGGAAATACAAAACCTATATCAGTAGCAATTTTCTCAATCATACTGGAGTCTATAAACGCGTTTTGCTTTTGTTTTAGATCTTTATCATTAAGACCTATAATAAACACATGCTTATTTTCTTGTAGCGACCCATCGACAATGTCCATAACCTGTAAAACGCCATCATGTATCGTACTTTTTCTTAAATATTTAGCCCCTAAAACTTGTTCTAAATATGAAACCCATGAGGTATATTGTAAATTAACGTCAGAGGGTGCATCGTTTAAAATACCGGTAAATGGAGCTGCGTCTATTTTATCACTACTTTCTAAAAACCAATCTAAAAATTGATTCGCATTTATTTTGGACTCAACATTTATATCTGTAGTCTTTATTAAGTCTTCTAAACCCTCTGACTGATAGATATTTGTAAAGTTTTTGGAGAAATCAGTGTAAAGAGTTTGAGGAGAATCCTGAAACACGCTCATTTCTAAGTCTTCAGTTTCAACCTTGTCTAGTCGTAATTTAAGTTTTGAAACAATATACTGTAGGTATTTTAATCCTAAAAGACTGCTGTCTTGCGTAGATTGTGAGTGCAGTCCCTCAATTTGCATAAATGTATCAAACACCAAAGTGTAGCGTTCTTTATTAGGGGACAAAATAACTATATCATGACTACTTATCCCTGACTGTAATAGCGAGCGGATTTTTCCAATTACACTCATGGTTTCAGCTATCACTGTGTCAAACTCTGTGTATGTTGTATTTTTATTTGAAAGACTCAAAATACTCGCCGCTTTAGATGAAGAGAATAATTCTTTAAAAATTTTATGCTTGGTTAAAAGAGAGCTGTCTTCACTAAGCGGTTTGTATACCTGATAATCCCATTTAAAATTCTCTATAGGATGCACGATAGGAATTAATATAATCACCTGATTGGATTCTGCTAGAGCTAATAACATTTTTGCTTCAACAACAGATAACGAGAAGTCCAGAGAAACGTAAATGGTTTTATTGTTTAAATGCGATTCGATGTCATTTTTATATTTATAGAGTAGAGCTGGTAATAGATCTCTTGTGACCCACCTTTTATCCTCTAAAACGCTTACGATCATCTTTAAATCATCAAGATGCTGCAGCCATGCCTCATCCTTTGATACATTTTCTGAAATCCAATCGTCGAAAATTTCATGCAAATCTTCAGAGTACAAAATATCTTGAAAATCTATAAGAAGCTTATAAACAGTATCGCTTTGTAACTTTAAGCTTTTCTCGGAAATAAACTCAGACAGATACGTTTTTAAAAATGTAGGAGATACTAATGTATAGTCGCGTGATAAATACAGCATTAGTTTTTGCCAAAAATCACCCGCTCTTTGTACAGATTCATCTGTCAACAGATCTGTCTTATCTAAAAAGTAATTTCTCCAAAAAATTTTATTATTAAGACTGGCTACAAGTAAAATATCAGAGTTCACTTTGAAGTTTTTCAAAGCATTTTTTTTATCTTTTATTGTCTCAATTTCGACAACTTGAACCATCATGGCTACTCTAGCCAACTGAGGTAATTTGTAAACAACTATCTACGTTGCTTTAATTTTTTTCGATTGTTTTTATCTAAGGTAAATATGTTAAAATTTGCGTCTAATCCTAACTCGATTTTAATTTGAGCCAAATACCTTCTGTCCTCAAGCTGCCCAGGATAAGCACCTAATTCTTCAGAATAGGAAGCTAAATCAATTTGCAGAAAAGCTAGATCAACAGTTGCCCCATACGTATAGTAACCATGATGCAAGCCCCCACGAACTGTTAATAAAGGAAAATCTATCTCTAAACCCAGATCCAATTTTTTGCCTATATCAATATCATTTCTATCAATGAATTTATAATCTAGTGCTGGTATAATCGTAATTAGTGGAAGATCAAATTGTGTCGCTAAACCAAGAGATGTATACGATTTTTCTGACGTTGGCGGCTCTTTTCCTGCACCTGTTCTAAAAGCAATGTCACCTACGTTATGCATAGAGAAACCTATACTAGATGTCGCACTTGCGCCTTTTATCGTATACATAAAGCCTAAATCTACCCCGTAACCCACACCTTCTCTAGTGATCTCGTCTTTAATTGTATCACTATCAAGGTCTTCTAACGTTTCCACAGATACATCATATGTACCACCGGTCCTGCTTATGCTACGAACTCCTATTCCCATCGCAAAATTAGGAACTAATTCATAGGCTAAGCCAAGATGAAAACCGATATCATTTTTAAAAGTTAATTCTAATGTAGGAAACGCCGGATTAGTCATATAAGCGTTCAACTCTCCTTGGTCATAATAATGCAAAGAAAAGTTCTTCATAGTGATACCCGCTTTAGCACCAGCTACAGCCCATATATTTTGCCCATATATCTCTCTAATAAAATCAGCAAAGTCATCGCCAGTTGAGCCATCACTCTCTTCTAGCGCATCTTGAATTTCAGTGATGTCGTTAATACCAAAATAGGGATCCATAAATGTTAAATACATGCCATCAATTTTATTTAGCCCCGCAACATTATAATAAATAGCATCATGATTGTCAGCTACCGCAGTAAAGGCATTTCCCATCCCAAGAGCTCTTACCGAGTAGCCTCTATAGTTGAGACTAGCCGCGTGGCTGAGTGTTGGCAGTAGTAAAGAAATAAGTATTAAGAACTTTAAGGGCATACCGCACACGCACAAGTAGCTACATCGCCGGTACATGTACCAAACCCAATGGAACTACTTTCATTCATTAAGGCTCGCATACCACAAATTTGAGCCGGGGTAACAGACGATGCATCTGTTGCATCACATACACCAGCCACTTCTAAAACATCACCTGGGTCGCAAAGCCCATCAAGGCTAGTACCTAAAAAACTTAAACTAGAGCTACCTATGTCATTGATGACACGAGCGAATGCACTAACAAGCTGTCTAACATTAGCATCAGACATATCGCCAGAGTCACATGGATCAAACGCAGGATCTAAGTTGTTCGAAGCATCAGCTGCAGATTGATTTACCAAAATTCCCATTCGTGCAAGACCATTTAGCACTGACATATTATAGTCAGAGGTTTGTGCGCCATGATCTGTAATGATTTCTTGAATTTGAGTATTAGCAACTATGCAGTCATTTACTTTACTTGAGGTAGCATCAGGCATTGCAGATAATAATAATGGGAATAAATTAGATCCGCTATCTAAGTCATCAGAAATAGAGTTAACAAAACTGATAAACTCAAACCCACATCGCCCCATTAAGGCAGAGACATACAGAGTTTTAGGTTCTCTTTCACTTTGTGTATCGATTGATAGCTCACCATACACATCAATAGCATCGTCCCAAAGAAAATCATTGAGATACCTTTCCATTTTAAATAACATTGCTTCATCTGATGTAGTATCAGCTGTTGAGTCATATAGGTTTTTACATGCGGTCAATCCAACCAAAAATAGCAATAAAATATATCGAGCCATCCTAGCCTCTCGTGTCTACTTATATTATATGATTATTTTTTTTGATGAGAAACTGAAGAATACACCTCTCACTACTATGGTCGTGCGTGACTAGACTTGAGTTGGTTTTTTACAACCACGTCTCAATATGATTCAAAAAATACCGATGAGAAGTGCATATGAGAATACGCCTTCTACAAATTATTATTTTTATATTTGCCTCTATCATTGAAGTAAATATTGCTAGCGCCAAAGAACGCTTTGAACTATTTACTGGTGTAAGACAAATGGGTATGGGCGGAGCTAGCATCGGCGTTGTAAATGATGAGACTTCACTACTCAGTAACCCTAATGGACTTGGAAAATTGCGTGACAGCATTATTACTGTTATTGATCCAGAGCTAAGTTTAAGTCAAAATTTTTCTAGCTATGTTTTAGATGGCGGCGGACCACTAGATTATTTTGAATTACAAGGAGCCATCGATGCTCTAAGCGAATCACCAGATGAACACTTACACTCTAAGTTACAGCTCTTACCGTCTATGGTTTTTCAGAATTTTGGATTCGGATTATTTAAAAAATACAATATAGAGGCCCAGTCCAGCGAAGATGGTACAACCGTAGATTACGACTACTATGACGATACAGCTTTACTTCTTGCTTACAATTTTAGATTTTTTAAAGGACGAGTGAAACTAGGTGTCACTGGAAAGTATCTCGACCGCGGGTACTCCACCGGTACACTACCTGTCACAACAACTGACGCTGATATCGAAGACACTATGACCGAAGGAGTTGGTATTGGAGCTGATGTTGGTTTAACGCTATCAGCACCATGGGATTGGCTACCATCAATCAGTGCTGTAGTTAGAGACGTAGGAAACACAAAGTTTACCGCAGCTAGCGGCATGTTTTATGATACAACTGATAGACCTGATACGATACCGCAGACCTTAGATGTCGCTTTCTCAATATTCCCTATACATAGCAATCATGTTAGATCCACTATCACGTTTGAGTATAGAGATGTGCAAGATGCTTACGAAGAAGAAGATACCAGACGTCGTATGCATGCCGGTTGGGAGCTTAATATTCATGATTTGATCTTTCTTCGCGCTGGTATGAATCAAAGGTACTGGACAGGTGGGCTTGAATTTGCGACAGAAAATATGCAGTTTCAAATAGCCACATATGGTGAAGATGTTGGGGTCGATGAAACCCCAAAAGAAGATCGTAGATTTGTCTTTAAATTTGCATTTCGATTTTAAAAATCAGTACTTAGAGAAACAATATATCTTCTGTCTTCAATCTCAACATCAGAAGTACCAACATCTTCGGCCCAAGTAGCTACATCTAAACGGAATAGCGCAAACTGTAAAGTAACTCCAGCCGATGGATTACCTTGATATAGACCCAAACGATACGCACCACTAACCCAGCCGTACTTCCAACCTAGTTCTGCGCCTATATGTAAACCTTTTTCAAAAGAATAGTACTTATGAAATAGGTTTCTGATATCTAAAGTTAATGTTGGTTCAAAGACCCAAAATGAAGGCAACTTCCAAGCCGAACCAATATCAAGAGTTCTTTCTAAGTCTGGCGGTTCTGTTGCATCATCATTATAAACATCAAAACTTTCAGAGAATCCTAAGTTTAATAAATTTCTTCCTACTAATGAAAATGTTGGCGTAACCCAAGATACTTTCCACCAATGTGGCTCATACAAAAGCCCCACATCTATATCTACTGTAAATCCTTCTTGAAAGTCTTCATCATCAATGACTTCGTTATCTTGTAAGTCAATTGCTTGTAAATCTTTAGCTATATAACCACGGTAAATAGCTTTTAAGGTTCCACCGATACTTAAGCCTTTAGCTTTTTTAAGTTTTCTGGCATAACCCCACGCAAGAGTTGAATCTTGATAAACTTCGGCCGCAACCTCAGGACCTAAGGTTTGGTGTAAACCTAATTCTATTGATAAATCTAATGGAATAAAGCCTAAAGCCCAGCCCGGTCTTGCCCAAATTGCTGATAAAGTAGGTCGTGCGTGAAAATGATCACCATAATATTTTTCTAAGGCATCAATAATGGCCTGTTGTCTTTCGGGAGAATCATCCTCTCCAACTTTGTTTGCTTCATCAAGATCATCATAAAAGTCTTTAAATTTTGTAGAAATAGATCCTTGAATGTTTAGATTGATCTCTGCTTCTTTTAGCTTAGTAAGTGCTGCTGGATTGTAAAACAATGCACTATAGTCATCAACAGCTGCGGTAATCGCTCCGCCCATCCCTAGAGCTCGTGGTGTAGTATACTGATTGTGTATAGCGAAGTTTACATCTTTGTCTGCAAAACTATTGGTAGTCCAAAAAACACTTAAAATCAGAAATAACATTTCCACCTCATTATTTTTAATAGAATATATTGTTAAATATAGTATTATGAATCTAGTAATTTTATGAATATTATAAGTTCGTTGATTTTCTCTACTTTAGTCTTTAGCCCTTATCTACACGCAGCAAATGTAGATAGAGCTGAAATTCGTGGCACAAGTGAACCAACACAGTTTACAGCGCCAGTTGATGAGTACACTATTACTGAGTCCCCGCCAGTTCCTGAAAACCAGAAAGAAATCGAAGTATACACTTACGCTGCAGACAAATCCTTATTTTTTAAAATTGGGCAATACACTTTCTGGAAAGAAAGCGAAACATACCAACCTATTGGAATTACATTTTCAGACTACAGTCGTAATATGGAGTCTTTTGAGTATGGCCTTGATATTAAATCAGATCTAGGAAGACTTTTTTTTGGAAAAAAATATTACTTTAATATCACAGGTCGCACACGTACATTTTATAAATGGGATATCGGTCTCAACTTAGACCCTGACGACGGATTAGCAAACGTTGTGGATATCAAAAAATATATGGTGGGCGGAGCGCTAGGTAGTGAGATTTCATTAACAACAAGATCGGGCTTAAGATTTGATGCAGAAATTTTGTTCTCTAAAGATGATGTTATCTTGCAGTTCTTTGGTGGCTATACTTATTCTTGGTAAACTATTTAACTAGTTCCTCTAGCAAGTGTTCAACTTTTTCTTCGAGCATGGATATAGACCCATCATTTTCAATAACATAAGTGGCTCTTTTAGATTTCTCTTTATTAGAAAGTAGCCAAGATTGCCGTACGTTTACTTCTTCTTTTGTCCATGCATTACGTGCGGCCAAACGCTGGTAAACCATTTCAGCTGGAGCATTTATAAAAATGGTAGCATCAAATTTTGCATCCAAGTTATTTTCAAATAGTAATGGGATATCGTAAAATGCCATCTTAGCTTTATTTCTCTCTAACCTTGCTTTGATTTCATCTACTTTTGCTGAAACTTTAGGGTGAATTAAGCTTTCTAAAATTTTCTTTTTTGAAATATCGGACTTTATAATATCGACCAATCTACCCCTAACTACTTTGCCATTATCAAAAATATCTAGGCCAAAAGTCTTAGATAAAGCCATTTGTAAGTCTAGATCTGTATCATATAAATGGTGAACTATACGATCAGCATCCACGACAGGGTATCCGCACCTTCGAATAATCTCAGTGACTAACGATTTTCCGCAACCCAATCCTCCTGTTAGACCGAACCACTTCATTCTAAGCCTCCGACTGGACCTTAGCATGAATCATTAAAATAAAAAACCATAAATTTTAAGAAAGAACTAGTCTAAGCAGCCTAAACTACTGAAGAAAAAAGTACGATATATAAATATGCGAGGTAGCAGTGCAATTTGAAACTTGCGGACCATATGTATTACTAGAAAAAGTTGCTTCAGGCGGCATGGCAGAAGTGTATCTTGCAAAAGCCCCAGGAGCTGAAGGCGTATCAAAATTTCTTGCCATCAAAAGAATTCTTCCACAGTACACAACAAATGAAGATTTTATCGAAATGTTCAAGGCAGAAGCCAAAATAGCTATCAATATTAACCATACAAATATTGTACCTATTTATGAATTTGGCTCTAGCAGACAACAATTTTACCTAGCGATGGAATATGTCCATGGAAAAAATTTACGTCAATTGATCAACAAAATAAAAAAACAAAATCAAGCCCTACCGTTAGAGCATATTATTTATATAATCAATGAGGTCGCTAAGGGTCTCGATTATGCACATAGATTTATTGATCGTACAACAGGTAAGCCACTAAACATTATTCATCGTGATATGAGTCCACAAAATGTGATGGTGAGCTATGAAGGTGAAATCAAGATTGTAGATTTTGGTATCGCAAAAGCAGAAAGTAAGCTTGAAGCTACGCAAGCAGGAACTTTAAAAGGAAAATTTGGTTATATGAGCCCTGAACAAGCTGAGGGCTTAGAGTTAGATTATAGAACAGATATATTTTCATTAGGGATTATCTTATGGGAAATGTTGGCTAATGACAGATTGTTTTTAGCGAATAACGAATTAAATACTATAAAAAAAATCAGGGACTGCCACATCCCGTCTATTTCTAAAATTAATCCACAGGTCCATGCTGATCTTGAGACAATTACTAACAAAGCCTTGGCGCGCGACAGAAGCTTGCGCTATCAATCAGCTTCTGATTTACATCGTGATCTTAATAAATTTTTAAATAAACATTTTCACGAGTATA
>JAGRAL010000031.1 GCA_020434605.1 Bdellovibrionales bacterium | reverse complement strand
ACCTTAACAGCTTCTTTAAGGTCTGAGCCGATGTATTCAATTTTATTTTTCAAAATACCAATGTTGAGATTCTTGAATTCACCGTCATGAAATATGAGACCATTTTTTAATAAAATATCCATAATCGCATGATAACAGTCTAGTTTCTTTATAGCAAGAAAACGAGAACTAGTTGATGCATATAAAGTTATGTATCCTATATTTGTTATGGCATGGATGCTCTTCTTTACACCGCTTATTTTGATTCTGCTGATGATTTTTAGGGTCCAGTTCCCGCAGTATCGTAGAAGTTTTATTAGCGGGTGTTCTTGGTTTTTGCTCCTTACATTGCTTCAGTACCAAAATTGTACCCATGTAAAGCCAAACATGATATACCAACCTCACGACATAGTGAGATAATTATGAATGACAAACCAAAGATAGAAGATCTAATTCGTGAAGGCGAGAAGCCTGAAAACGCGCAAAAAGTTAAAGAAGAGTTTCAAGGTTACAAAGAAAAGAATCAGCATCGTTTAAAAATCTTAAAAGAGCTTGAAGAGCTGTATGATTTATTTGTTTCAGGTACTTTAAAGCGAAAAGATAAAGCAATTGTTATTGGTACGTTACTATACTTTATTAATCCATTTGATTTAATTCCCGATATTACCCCATTTATAGGTTTTGGGGATGATATGGCGTTGATACTATTTGTGTACCGCTACTTGCTTGGCCGTGCAAAAGAGCTTACAAAGAAAAAATAATGTCTAAAAATTATATTACAAAAAATGGCTTTGAGGCCATGCGCTCAGAGTTTCATGAACTTTTATATGTGGAAAGACCTAAGGTGGTTGAAGTGGTGGCTTGGGCTGCTAGTAATGGAGATAGATCCGAGAACGGAGACTATTTATATGGCAAAAAACGTCTTAGAGAGATTGACCGTCGAGTGAGGTATCTTAAGAATCGACTTGAAGACGCTGAAGTTGTGGACCCTAAGGTTATAGTGAGCGAGAAAATTGTATTTTCGGCGACAGTAAAAATAGCTGATGAAGATGGAAATGAAAAGACATACCAAGTAGTTGGAGAAGATGAAATTGACCCTAATAAAGGCCTAATTTCATGGAAGTCACCAATTGGTAAAGCGCTTTTAGGTAGAGAGGTAGGGGATGAAGTAAAGATTCATCTTCCAAAAGGGGAGACCTACTTAGAGATCCTTGCCGTCGAATTTCTTTAATGTTAAAAACAAGCAATGACACCAGAAATAGCGAACCATATTAGAGGGATGGAAGTTGCCGGAAAAATGGCTGCAGAAACTCTAAAATATGCTGAACCATACATAAAAGCCGGAATTACTACCAACGAAATAGATAAGATCGTGCATGATTACATACTATCTAGAGGTGCAATTCCTGCCCCTTTAAATTATCATGGTTTTCCAAAATCGGTATGTACCTCTGTAAACGAGATCATTTGTCACGGAGTCCCTGATTCTACAGTCTTAAAAGATGGCGACATAATGAACCTAGATGTTACAGTAATTTACAATGGTTTTCACGGTGATACTTCGCGCACCTATTTTGTAGGTGATGTCAGCGACAAAGCCCGTGACATTACAGACTGTGCAGAAAAGGCCATGCTAAAAGGCATTGATGAGGTCCGCACTGGTGCAACCACAGGTGATATAGGTTTTGCTATAAATAAATTTGTGACTCGTAGAGGCTACTATGTTGTTCATGAAATTGGTGGGCATGGTATAGGTACTACATTTCACCAAGACCCTTTTGTACCTTCATATGGTAAAAAAGGAAAAGGCGATAAGTTAAAAAAATGGACCTGTATTACAGTAGAACCAATGATTAATGAAACAGATAAGCCTATACTTGAGTACGATATTCCAGGCTCTAGTATTAAGTGGTATACGACGGGAGATAAAACTCTCACTGCGCAATTTGAACATACTGTACTCATTACGGATGAAGGCGCCCAAATATTGACTATTTGCTAGTGAGTACACGCCCCAGTATCTAACGCTTAGCCCCTTATTTAAAATTGCCCAATCGCTGAGGGCCTAATCTGTCAAACAGGTTTGACACAAAATAACATATCCAGTAATTATCAATACTGATTAAAAAATAAGGAGCCTTAATGCAAACTCGAACCTCTACAGTAGGAACTACTATGTCTAAAACAAATAAAAAAACAACTAAATCACCGGTGGATTATCGTGTTTGTAAAGAAGCGATGAATGATCCTAAAAAATTTGAAGAGCTAGCTATATGGGGTCGTAAAGAGATTGAGATTGCTGAAAAAGAAATGCCGGGCTTGATGGCTCTACGTAAAGAGTTTGGTAAGACAAAACCATTAAAGGGCGCAAAGATCACGGGCTGTCTTCATATGACAATTCAAACGGCCGTGTTGATTGAAACTTTAACGGCAATTGGTGCTCAAGTTCGTTGGTCTTCTTGTAATATATTTTCGACTCAAGATCATGCAGCCTGTGCAATTGCTGCAACAGGTGTTCCTGTGTTTGCCTGGAAGGGTGAAACAGAAGAAGAGTATAACTGGTGTATCGAGCAGACTATCGAGGGTTGGGGTGATGATGGTTACAACCTGATCTTAGATGACGGCGGTGATTTGACTAATATCATGCACGAAAAGCGTTATGCTCACTTACTTAAAAAAATCAAAGGTGTGTCTGAGGAAACAACTACAGGCGTACATAACCTAGAAAAAATGTTTACAAAAGGTCTATTAAAACTTCCAGCTATTAACGTAAATGATTCTGTTACTAAGTCTAAGTTTGATAACTTATATGGTTGCAGAGAGTCTTTAGCAGATGCTCTAAAGCGTGCCACAGATGTTATGTTAGCGGGTAAAGTTTGTGTGGTTGCTGGATACGGAGATGTTGGAAAAGGTTCAGCGGCTTCTCTTCGTAACTACGGTGCAAGAGTGCTAATTACTGAGATCGATCCAATCTGTGCATTACAAGCAGCGATGGAAGGGTATCAAGTTACAACTATGGAAGAAGCGGCAAGCATGGCAGATATATTTGTAACAACAACTGGTTGTTGCGATATCATTACAGAAAAGCATTTTGTTAAAATGAAAGACAATGCGATTGTTTGTAACATTGGACACTTTGATATCGAGATCGATGTAGCGTGGCTTAAGAAAAATTCTAAGAAAACAACAATTAAACCGCAAGTTGATGAGCACCAATTAAAAAATGGTAATAAGATCATTCTACTAGCTGAGGGTAGACTAGTTAACTTAGGTTGTGCGACTGGACATCCTTCGTTTGTAATGAGTAATTCATTTACAAACCAAGTGTTAGCTCAAATTGAATTGTTTACTGAAACTAAGAAGTATAAAGAAGTGGGTGTTTACAGACTTCCAAAAGAGCTTGATGAAAAAGTGGCTGCACTTCACCTAGAGCAAATTGGTGTGAAGCTAAGTAAATTAAGTGACAAGCAATTAAAATACTTAGGTTTTGATAAAAAAGGGCCGTTTAAGCCAGATCACTACCGTTACTAATTTTAGTGCTATTCAAAAATAAAAAACCACGCTTCTAAGGCGTGGTTTTTTTTATGTCTC
>JAGRAL010000030.1 GCA_020434605.1 Bdellovibrionales bacterium | reverse complement strand
GGAATCTAAAAATATTTCTGAGCTCCCAATAGATGTTCAATCCCTTTTACAAAAACATGAACTTTGCAAAATAGAATTAAATTCGATTTGTCCAAAGATCGAAGCTAACGATAAAACGATTCCTCTTACTTGGACAAACGCTGCCCCTGGGATAGGCCTTAGAGCATCAGCCATGCTATCGCAAATTCCTTATAACTACGATAGCTCTTTATCGGTAAAAGAAGTATTTCCGGATGGAAAACTAGATGCAGATTTACAGCAAATCGATTTACGCGAAACCAATAGCTGGCGTTTGAAGCTTGCTGAGGTCCCAGCTCCTGAAATGCTAGAGGTACAACTTGTAAACTCTGTTGCCCCATTTATTCTTTGTAGTCAGTTAGCTCCGATTATGAGACGAGATAACACTGGCCAAAAACACATTGTAAATGTATCAGCGATGGAAGGAAAGTTTCATCGCTTTCATAAAGAAGATCGACACCCTCACACCAATATGGCAAAGGCAGCTTTAAACATGCTGACCCTAACCTCTGCAAGTGACCTTGCCAAAGACGGCATCTTTATGAACGCTGTCGATACCGGTTGGGTGACAGATGAAGATCCAGCCCAACTTGCAAAAGCCAAACAAGACATTCATGATTTTCAACCCCCACTAGACATTGTTGACGGAGCCGCAAGAGTTTGTGATCCATTTTTTGATGGAATCAACACCGGCACACACTGGTGCGGTAAATTTTTAAAAGATTATAGACCGATTAGTTGGTAGCATATATAATTATAATTTTATTATAAATAAGGAGTGTTTATGTTTCGCTTAGCTTTAATCAGTGTAATGGTAGTTGTCTCTGGTTGCTCTACATATCGTATTGCAGAATATCAAGCAGACAAATCAGTAAAAATGGATGAGCACACCTTTTCTATTAAGTATTATCAAGACAAAGAAGTCCCTTTTAATTTTGATGCTTTAATGCAAGATATGCGCACAGAAGGTTACGCCGATACAGTCAAAAAACATGAAGAAAACGTTAGCTCAAATATTAAATGGACCACGCCAATTATTGTTTTGTCTTTAATAAGTGCTGCCTTTGGGCCTTTTTATCCGCTGATCGGCATTTTGCCCCTACAGGTGGTCGCTTACAACAACAGAAAATATGAGCAAGAACATATAGTTCCTGCCATACAAGAGCATAACAAGCAGTTCGCTGAACAAAGCGCTGCCTCAAAAAATGATTAATTTCTTTCTGTAAGTGGCTAAATTTATAGGCCTATTAAATGACATTATATTATAGTCTCGGCTTATACTCTAAACTGGAATAAATAAAAAAAGTTTACAGGGTGTTGAATCTTTAGTCGTATCAACTTCATTAGATTGATATAGAGCAATATAGGAGTGGCACTGATCTTGCTCTATTGTTCAGATCTAATGAAAGGGTATGCTATATGAACTTTTTACAAGCAGCTATAGTTGCTTCGATGTTGGTTAGTATCTCTGTTTCCGCTCAGGAAATAGAAATAGATTTAAAAACAAAAATCAAAATTTTTTATAACTTTAATCCGGAGAGCGCACAATGAAGTTCTTATTAATCTTACTAACAATGCTAGCCATCTCATGTTCTAAAAGCGATAGCAAATCCTCGCCTAACAGTAGCGACGAAAAGAGAAATGAAGACAACAACAGTGGAACAGTGGGCGACAAAGATATATTGGTTTACATTAAAACTGGAGACTGTGCTGCGAACTGTAATATTGCGCTTGTGCAGGAAGCTATTGAAAATAGACCTGTTGATTTAAATGGTAAGCTAAGTGACCTTGAGATATCTAAACAACTAACACATTTCAAAAAATCAAATCACGAAGTTGAAAATAAGCTTGAAGTTTTATTACTAAAACAATTTATGCAACAAAGCCCTGGTTTTTGTAAAAAAATAACTCACCGACCACATTCCTCCATGCAGTTCACCGCTTATAAAAGTGTACGAAATCAAAAGGCTATTACATTGCTGAAAGCTATAGTTGGTCATGTAAAATCACTTTTAAATATCGCAGATTCTAAAATGCTAGATATAATAATTAATGCCAATAATAAACTCATAGACATATACCCAAACCAGAACACAAGAAAAGAAGAATTACAAAAATTGGCAGCGGATACCAACTTAGCCCTCTCAAGTACAGTCTATGGTACAACTACGCGTAAATTGGATATTTTATTAGAAATTGATTTCTCTCTGAGAGAACTAGCAACCCTAGAAGAGTCAATATTTGATAATTCTTCGATTAACCGTTATTTCAATTTTCAACCATCTAGACTAATCATTTCAAATAATTTTTTTAAACACAATTTATATCAGTTTGGCGGACAATTATTGCAAGCTGAAGGTGGCATGCCTATCGATAAACCTATGCCGACCAATGAGTTTGTAAGTAAATATAAGAAGTACTTGTCTGAGCTGAAGAGCTCTTTAGAGAGCAACTCTGTGGGTTTTTATTTATATGATTATACTGGGAAGAATTTTAGAGAAGAAATAGGTAATAGGCTTTCTGATCTAAATAGCAATTTAAAAGATGAGATCTGCTTTGGTAGAATATGTAGCCAGGTAATTAATGATCTAAAGCTAGAGGTTTCAACATGTGGTATTTAATTTTTTTATTTGTAGCCTTTTCAAACAATTCTAACGAAACTATATCAATTGAGGCAACTTAAAGGTATGCGGCCCAGACTGCAGATCTGACACAGGCACTGAAAATGGAGCTTAAATGCTACAAATATACTATCCTTTTGGATTCTCTTCTAAAGTAAATCCACATAGGATAGAGACCGTGGGTGACCAGGTAGTGTGTGATCACACCTACCTGAGTCACAGTTATCTAAATATGTCAGAAAAACTAGTGTCAGTAGCTTCAGATATCAATATCTCATCTAAAGAAATAAGATTTACACTTAGACCAGATTTTAAACATCTTCTTAATTTTGAATCATATTATAGTTCAATTAAAAAATCTTTTGAAAACACTTCGCACGCTTTTTTAAAAAGATTGGTAAATGATATCACATGCGAAGGCTCTACTGTTATTGTGAAGTTAACTACTGTACCATTTACGTTACAACATCTTCTGTCACTACCAGACTTTTACTTATCTGAAACAGAAGATGCTGGCTTGTACAGCATAAAAACAAGTAACCCAACGCAAATTATTATCTCTAAAAACAAAAAAATTAATTTTTCATTTTATAAAAATAATTTTGATGAAGTGGCGCTTACACAGTACAGAGACTTGGGCCAGCTATTTAATTTAAAAAGTAATACTTGTATTTATACTGACGGAATGTCTCTGGACGAATATGCATCTGAACAGTATAAAAATTATCACAGAATAGATTTTAAACATGAGTGGATACTTACTCTAGGTTTTAACAACAACAAAACCACTTTAATACAGAGACAATACATTAAAAATATAATCGACGAATTTAAGAAAAAGCATTCTTTACTAACTAGTAATGGAACTAAGTGGACCGACCAAATCTTACCAGAGGATTCTAGCTTCTATGCTAAAATTGATATTAATGAACCCAAATCAGAACTCGATAACTTTGAAGAAATTTATACTTTAGGGATATCAAAGAAGGATTATGACTCTAGCTCAGTAGTTAGAGCGCTAGCAGAATATATAGCACAAAAAGATAATATGAAAGTGCAGATTGTCGGTAATTCAGATCACGAAAACATTTACAAAGATTTTGACATTTATATCGCTAAACAAGGGATCAATAGTAGCGCTCCATCGAACTACTATAGTTTTTTATACAACTTTGACCCTCTTATTTCACAATACGTTACAGAAGAAATGTTAAATAATTGTATTTCTGCAAAGGATAAGTCTGAGTATAAAAAGCAAATCATCTCAGTTGAAAAAACGATTATCGATAACTTTTTAGTTGTACCGATATTAAGCTGTCGTGGGATTGATCTGGTAAGCAAGGACTTAGAAATAGACACTAATTTAAATAGTGACTGGGGTTTTAGAGCTAATGCAATACAAAAAAAATAAGTTACTAATTCATATATCTATATGCGAATTTTATGCTAGCTATTATA
>JAGRAL010000029.1 GCA_020434605.1 Bdellovibrionales bacterium | reverse complement strand
TGAATGAGCCACCTGGTGCAAGAGCGCGTGTTGCGTTGACGGGCCTAACTGTTGCTGAATATTTCCGTGACGTTAAAAATCAAGACGTTCTATTTTTCGTTGATAACATTTTCAGATTTACTCAGGCTGGTGCAGAGGTTTCTGCGATGCTTGGACGTATTCCTTCAGCGGTGGGTTACCAACCAACACTTGCGACTGAGATGGGTACTCTACAAGAACGTATTACTTCAACGAACAAAGGTTCTATTACTTCAGTACAAGCGGTTTACGTTCCAGCGGATGACTATACGGATCCAGCTCCTGCAACTACGTTTAACCACTTAGATGCAACAACAAACTTAAGCCGTGAAATCGCAGCTCTAGGTATTTACCCAGCGGTTGATCCACTAGCTTCAACGTCTACAGTACTAACTCCAGATGTTGTTGGTGAAGAGCAGTATAAAGTAGCTCGTGGTGTTCAAGCGATTTTACAAAGATATAAAGAACTTCAAGATATTATTGCGATCCTTGGTATGGACGAATTATCTGAGCAAGATAAACTAGTTGTTGCCAGAGCTCGTAAGATTCAAAGATTCTTATCTCAACCATTCTTCGTTGCCGAGCAGTTCACTGGTATGGCAGGAAAATATGTTGAGTTAAAAGATACTGTACGCGGCTTTAAAGAAATCTTGGAAGGTAAGCATGATGCATTACCAGAGCAAGCGTTCTATCTAGTTGGTACAATTGAAGATGCTATTGAAAAAGCAAAAGGTCTTGGCGCCTTATAAGGTAGATTGAAACATGTTAAAACTTACTATAGTTACCCCATCTAAGCGCTTATTGGTCGATGTACCAGTTGATGAAGTTTTTGCTCCAGCAGAACTGGGCGAAGTTAACTTACTTGCTGGGCACGCTCCTCTGCTAACAACACTTACTACAGGTGTATTGAAATACAAAAAGCAAGGAGACACTAAGCTTACACAAGTTGTGATAAGCTGGGGTTTTTGTGAAGTTGTTAACGACAAAGTAAATATTCTTGCTGAGACTGCAGAAAAAGAAGAAGAGATCGACAAAGAAAGAGCAAGACTTGCATATCAAGAAGCGCAAAAACGACTTTCAGATGCGGGTCTTGGTGGTAGCGAACTAGAGAAGGCGCAGCGCAAGTTGGCGAGAGCTGAAGTGCGAATGAACCTAAACCACTAATGAACCTAAGTGCCGACCTACTAAAAAAATGGGATGGCAAAAGTCTTACATACCAAGCTAGACATCTAGGGTTTAAAGCCAATTTAAATTTTACATATCAATTTGATGAAGATCGCTTTATAGCTGGGGCGCAATTAAATGTCTCGGCTTTAGGTAAAAATCTATTTAGTGAATCGAGAAGTAGCAGGTATTTTGTTGGACCACAGATAAAATGGTCAGACTTTACCTTAAACGGAAAGATTATCGGTGCAATAGCAGGTGCCTTTGATATTTGTTTGTTACCATATGCATTTGATTTGCTGGATTCAGAGGATGTGAGAATTTTTACAGATAATTGGAAAACTTACGGCGTTGTGAGAAGTGCAGAACAAATTGAGGTTAAAGATAAGGGCATAGACTTTTTTCTCAGCAAGTCAGATGAAGACAGCATCTCCTCTATTAGAATCAGCACAAAGCTAATTAAAAACATAGTACTAGAGAGAAAGTAATGTTTCCTTACAAAATAAATTTAGACTCAGTTGAACATGAAGTGCAAAGCATCTACTGCATCGGTAGAAACTACTTAGAGCATGTTAAGGAGCTAAACAATGAAGTTCCAAAAACACCGCTGGTTTTTGTAAAACCTAAAGGTGCTATTTTACTGGGAGATAGACTACAAATTCCTGATAGTACAAAGGATCTACATCACGAGTGCGAGCTTGTTATAAGTATCAAGCGAGCAGGAGAAAATATTTCTGCAGACAAAGCAAGTGACTACATAGAGGGAATTACGGTTGGGATTGATTTTACAGCCAGAGATATACAGAGTGTAGAAAAAAAGAATGGACACCCATGGACTCTTTCAAAGTGCCAAAAAGGTTTTGCGGTACTAGGAAAGTGGGAAAACTATTCTACAAAGGATTACGGCTTTAGCTTAGAAGTAAACGGACTAAAAAAACAAATCGGAAACAGTAAAGATATGCACTGGAATTTTTCTCAAATAGTGTCATATTTATCAGGCATTGTTCCTCTTTATCCAGGAGATATTATATTTACAGGTACACCAGCCGGAGTCGGAAGGGTGGTATCTGGAGATGCAATAAGTGCATATGTGGATGAGGCAAAAAAATTAAGCCTAATGATTGTTTGAAGCAGGGGATCTTAAGCTCTTAAGTTCAGACATAACAATTCCCTCGAGGCGTTTAGATCGCTCAAAAAAATTAGCCACAA
>JAGRAL010000028.1 GCA_020434605.1 Bdellovibrionales bacterium | reverse complement strand
TGAATTAAGTTAAAGATGATATCAAAGTGTTCTTCTTGTAAAAGCTTGTGAGTAGATAAGAAGCCTTTTTTATAAAAAAGTGATCTATGGGCTAAGCCCATATCTACAAAAAACTGATGATCATTGTAGGGGGCAAGAGCCGTGATTTCAGCTGATGGATATCGTTTTTGAATAGAGTCAAAAAGTGGGGCGTGAATTAATTTAGCCCCAAAAAAGTTTCTGTTTTGTACAAAAACTCCAATTTTCATTTTATTTCTTTTTTAATGATAGTGTCAGAGAAAATGTAGCAACCAGTTCGTCATTACAAAAAGCTTCTACAGGAACTGCCATTTCAACACGGTCTTTAGACTCAATCGCTCTTTTTACTAGTTCTTTAACAGCTCCAACGGATGTGCACTTAAAGATTACATCCTTATCAGCTCGCTTCAAAAAGTTAGCCTTAAAGTCTTTAAAGCTTAGGTGTACCCAAGACTTTAGTTCAACCATGGCGAGCATTGCCGCAAGGCCTGCAGCCGTGTCGGCACCAGCTGCCATCGCACCAAAATACATTGTTTTTAAGTGATTTCTTGTTTTACGGTTTAGCGGAACAAAAACTTCACAGGTTGTATCATCTAGTTTTGTCACACGAGCCGATATAAAACCAATCATTGGAATTTTAAACATACCAAAAGCTTTTAACATTAAGTTAGCTTTTGTGGTCGAAGATAGAGGAAGTTTTTCTAACATATATTTCCCTTATTAATTTACTTTCATTTCTTTAACGTCATCCGCGATTCGCATATTGCCACCAGTTGCCTTTTTTACTTCTTCAGCTGTATGTCCCGGTGCAAATTCTCTTAATATAAATTCGTTATCCCCAATATCAATCACACCTAAGTCGCTCACAATTCTATGAACGCATTTAAGACCTGTAAAAGGTAAATCACATTTTTTCATTAATTTTGAAACACCTGATTTATCCATGTGCTGCATGGCTACTACTACACGCTTTGCGCCGGCAACTAAGTCCATAGCTCCACCCATACCTTTAACCATTTTTCCTGGGATCATCCAGTTTGCGATATTTCCTTCTTGGTCTACTTGCATAGCGCCAAGTACGGTTAGATCGATGTGACCACCGCGAATCATTGCGAAACTATCGGCAGATGAAAAGAAACTAGCGCCAGGTGTTGTAGTGATGGTTTGTTTTCCGGCATTGATCAAGTCAGCATCGATATCACTTTCTTTTGGAAATGGACCCATGCCTAAAAGACCATTTTCACTTTGTAACATGACATACATATTTTTAGGGATATAATTGGCAACTAGTGTTGGAATACCAATTCCTAAGTTTACGCAATATCCATCCTTTACTTCTAATGCTATTCTTTGTGCGATTTGCTCTCGACTTAACATATGTACCCCTAAAATTATTGGCTAATCGTTTTAAACTCAATGCGCTTTTCTTGTTTTGCCTGAAAAATTCTTTGTATAAAAACTCCCGGAGTATGAATTTGATCAGGGTCAAGTGTGCCGACCTCAACCAATTCTTCAACTTCAGCCACTGTGATTTTCCCAGCTGTTGCAATCATTGGGTTAAAGTTTCGGGCGGTTTTTCGAAAAATTAAATTTCCAAACTTATCACCCTTCCAAGCTCTTACTATTGCAACATCACCCTTGATGGCTTTTTCTAAAACATAATCTCGGCCTTCAAATTGTCTGATTTCTTTTCCATCTGCGACCTCAGTTCCCACGCCAGTTGGTGTAAAAAAAGCGGGTATCCCGGCGCCACCAGCACGCAGTCGCTCGGCTAGAGTTCCTTGTGGAATTAATTCTACCTCAAGCTCTCCGCTTAAGAGTTGTTTTGCAAACTCTGCATTTTCGCCAACGTAAGAGGACATCATCTTTTTGATTTGTTTGTTTTTTAATAATATCCCAAGACCAAAA
Source organism: Bdellovibrionales bacterium (assembly GCA_020434605.1). GTDB lineage: Bacteria > Bdellovibrionota > Bdellovibrionia > Bdellovibrionales > UBA840 > JAGRAL01. The sequence continues at coordinate 6,155 of JAGRAL010000028.1, read as the reverse complement.
TCATCAATACCGCAGTTGTTAGAAACGATGGTTAAGTTTTTAGCCCCAATTTCTTTTAGAGCTTGGATCGATGTTTCTGGAATACCACATAATCCAAAGCCACCCACTAAGAGTGTCATATTGTCTTTTACATCTTCTAAGGCTTTCATTGCATTTGGGTAAACTTTTGAATTGGCCATTTTATTGTCTCTCTACAATCATAGCTACTGCTTCGCCGCCACCGATACAAAGAGTAGCAAGGCCGTAACGTTTGTTTGTTCTCTGTAAAGAATGGATAAGTGTTGTTAAAATTCTTGCTCCACTTCCACCAATTGGATGGCCAATGGCAACGGCTCCACCTTCAACGTTTACTTTTTCGCGGGGGATGGATAGCTCTTTCATCGCAGCCATAGTTACCATAGAAAAGGCTTCGTTGATTTCCCACAAATCAATGTCTTCAACCTTTAGTTTTGCAGCGTCCAGTGCTTTTTTGATAGCGCCAACAGGGGCTGTCGTAAAATACACCGGGTCTTGTGCAAACGTAGCTGATGCTATAATTTTTGCTGTTGCTTTTAAGTTTTTAGATTTTAATGTTTGTTCATTTACAACCACAAGTGCTGCCGCACCATCATTAATATTTGAAGCGTTCACCGCGGTGATCGTTCCATCTTTTTCAAAAGCAGCGCGTAAGGTTTTTACTTTAGACTCATCTAGTTTAAACACATCTTCGTCGGTATCGACAGTGGTTGTGCCTTTACGTCCTTCAATAGTAACAGTGGCAATTTCAGTTTTAAAGTGTCCTTCTTTAGTTGCGTTTTGCGCACGCTTATAAGACTCAACAGCAAATTCATCTTGCTCTTCTCTTGAAAATTTAAAATCTTTTACACAAATTTCAGCGGCATTACCCATATGAAAGTTATTGTACGGGTCCCAAAGCCCATCTTTAATCATTGAATCTTGTGCCGTAACATTACCCATACGGTAACCACTTCTAGCATTTTCTAAAAGGTGGGGAGCTTGGCTCATGTTTTCTTGACCGCCGGCTACAACTGCGTTTGCGTTTCCAGCTAAGATAGAATCACAAGCTAGCATAACAGCTTTTAATCCTGAACCACAAACTTTATTGATTGTCATGCAAGGAACCGATGTTGGAAGACCTGCAAAAATAGCAGCTTGTCTAGCTGGTGCTTGCCCAACTCCTGCCGTTAAAACGTTACCCATTACAACTTCATTGATGTCTTTTGGTTGTAAACCACTGCGCTCAACGGCTGCTTTTATAGCGACTGCACCTAGTTTTGGTGCAGATAGAGTGGATAGACTACCATTAAACGAACCCACAGGAGTTCTTGCGGACGAAACGATATAGATATTTTCTTTCATATTTCACCTCTTTGAATGCATTGAATGTATTTTTAAGACTTCAGATTGTAAATCATTTTACCAGCATTCTTGGATACACTAAGTCAAAGATTGGGCAGCATTGCTTGTGTTTGGTCACAAAGCCCCATAAACTTTTAGAAGTGGAGACATTATGATCTTGTTTGCGTTATTGTTTCAAATCTTAAGTGCCCAAGAATTTAACATTCAACAAGCCAAGTCCATCGAGGTTTTAGCCACAAATTTAAATCTTGAGGTTGTAAGTGGGACGGAGACAAAACTAAAGTGGCTTTGCGCTGATAAAAAATGCAAAATTAAGCCAAGCCTAAAAGATGGCAAATTAGTAGTTCATGTTGAAAGCAATGAAAAAGTAAAACTCAAAGTTCCACAATTGCCGCTTCATATTTATGTTAAGCATTTAACGTTATCGCTACAAAATTGGCAGCAAGATCTTAAGCTTCGCGGCATGAATGTGACAGCTAATATCGCAAATACTAAAGGTGTGATTGATATTAACGAAAGTTTAGCCCGACTAAAAATACAAAAGCACAGCGGAGAAATAAAAATTGATGCGTTTGATGGTAAAGTTCAAATTGCTAACTCAAAAGCCGCACTTACTATTAGTCAGTTTACGGGTCTTATTGGCTTAGCCAAGGTAGACGGAAATATACAGGTGACGACTCAAAATGCAGATACGTTGATCAAAGATAGCCAAGGTAAATTACGTTTTAAGAGTGCGAAGGGGCAGTTAAATGTAGCATCTTTTAAAGGTGACATTTATGGTGAATCTAAAGACGGAAGAGCTGAGCTTAGTCCATTAGCAAAGTCCACGATCCACTGGAAAGCTGACAGGGGAGAAGTTATGGTGGACATGCAAAACATGAGTGGAGCAAAAATTGATGTAGGTAGTCTGCAGGGCAAAATGCAGTTAATCCCATCATTAAAAATTGCCACCGAGGGAACTTGGCGAGTGGCACGGGCCAAACCTTTAAACTCTGAGCAGGGGGCCGTTTTAGTACGCACTAATAAGGCTTCAATTCGTATGAGTTCTGAATGATTGAGCTTGACGACTTATTTTGAAAACTACATAGTCATGCCTTATGGCAAAAGCAAAAAAAACAGCAAAAGCGAAGTCTAAATCAAAAACGGCTAAAGCAGCTCCTAAAAAAGCGGCAAAAGCAACGTCTAAAAAGGTAGCAAAGCCTAAAAAAGCAGCTACAAAGAAGGCGGCAAAACCTAAAAAGGTAAAAGCTACTAAAAAGGTAGCAAAGCCTAAAAAGGTCGCTGCAAAAAAGCCAGTTAAAGAAGTAAAGGCAAAACCTCAATCAAAAGCTGCTGCTAAAAAAGAAGCAAAAGCTAAAAAGTCTCCAGAGGTTGAACTTTTAGATGACGACTTTAATGATGATGTTGCTCCTGTAGTCGACGAGACAAGTTGGGAAGTTGATCCTGATGATGTTGTTTTAACAGACGCTGATGGAAATCCATATTGTAAAGCAAAAGACTGCGATCAGTTGGCAGCAGTAGATGGCTACTGTCGCTTTCACTATATTTTACTATGGAAAAGAATCCAAAATCGTAAGAAAATTTTGGCAGGAGATAAGTTAGACAGGTACATCGAAGAATTAACAGCAAGATACCCTGATAAATATTTAGAGATGCTTCGTAAAGACTTAGCATCAGAAAAAGACTTTTTAGCTGTAGTTGCTGAGCTAGATATTGATGAAGGTTTGTCTGATTCTGAGTTTGATGATGATTCAGAAAATTTTATTGATGAAATGCGTGGTGTTTCTCGTGAAGAGGGTGACGACGAATTTTAAAAGGCTAAGTAAGTGAAAAAGCAAAAGGCAGTTATTACAAACAATCAGGGTAGTGAAAATGAGGTAGATGTAGAAGTCATACATCTAACCACAAAATCTAGAGTCATTAAATCTATACAATTATGTTTTGGCCTACTATTGATGGCACTAGTTTGCGTCTTTATACCGGTCTTTCACTTTGTCTTAGTCCCAACACTAATTATTTTAGCAATTGTATTGCCATTTTTAAATTTAAAGAATGACAAAGCACTTACTGCACAAAAAATCAAATGCCCTAAATGCCAAAATCAGGTGGCATTCAAGACGAAACGCTTTCAACAAGAAGTAAAAACTTTTTGTCCAGAGTGTAGGTCGCAATTAAAACTTTTTTTAAAAGCTTAAGTTTAAAAAATCGCCTAAGACTTTTACAGGCACAAAATCTAGTCATGTTTCTAGACTTTCCTGTAGTTTCGTAGACTGTCACTTGGTACCCCAATTGCATTTTATAGTTTTGGGGGAAATGGCTATGATTCAAAAGGTACTATATTCTGTTTTATTGTTAATATTTTTAACAGGTTGTGGAGAGGGCTTTAACGTAAAGTCTATCGAAAGAGACGTTAAAACATCTGTAGATGAAATCACAGAAATCGAAAAAACAACCCTAACAGATTTAGAATCTTTAGAATTAGAGATCAGTGAATTAGAAGCCATTGACTTTGGTGATTATAGCGACCCAGGACTTAGTCTTTCAAAAATTAAAGCCTTAAAATCAAGCTTAGGCTCAAAGTTAGATGAAATTGTTAAAAAGATAGAAGCCTTTAAATTAAAAATAGCCGAACTAAAAGACAGAATAAATGCTTTCATCAGTACCCTTGACCCCAATGATCCTAACCAACAAAAAATCATAGAAAGATTAAATAAATTATTAGTAAAACTTGATCAAGTTGAGCAAAAGATTGATATGCTCATTGATATTATTAAAACTAAGTTAGACTTTATAGATCAAATCTTTGATGAACTTATTGCACGTCTTGACCCAACAAACCCGAGCCACTTTTTGATTCGACTGGTAATAGAAGCTATCCGAGATATGATTAAAGCAAAACTAGGAATTTAGTGCATATCCTCTGGGTCAGGTTTTTCGCCAAAGAAGTCCTGGCCCAATTCGTCCTCGTCAACCAGCTCAACATCCTCAGTGATACCCAATAATTCGTTGGCTTTTTTTTCAAGGTCATCATTATCAGAATCATAGACTAAATAAATTTGTTGCCCCTCGACTTCATAACCATGCCAGTCTAATGGGACGTCTAAATCTTCTCCAGCAGCTGTAGCCTCAAGATAGTCTTCTAAAAATGACGCTAAAATATCTATACCTAAATGCATTTGATCTAAGGCATTCGACATATCCTGCGTATGATCCACGGAAACTGAAAAATTGTGCTGCTTTAACTCTGATTTTTTAGCCAAAGATAGGCGTACAATGATCTCTTCTGGGTAGAGTCTGCCGTTGATTTCTAGGCCGTAACCTTGCATTTTATCTTTAAAAGCATCTTTAAAGGTTTCTATTGCTAAATCACAGAAATCTTTAGGTAAAGGCTGAAATTTTTTAGCAATAGATTGCTCTTTGCGTGGCTTCATACGTTTCTCCGCAGCTAAAGGTTGACCCTAAGGAATGAAGCCACTATAAACCATGCTAATTAATTGGTCTACCTCAGAATTTGATAATTTTTTCAAGGACTTAAAGCAAATGATCGATGCAGTAAAGGGTGTATATATTTCTACCTACGGTTGTCAGATGAATGTCAACGACAGTGAGAGAATGTACTCTATGCTTGAGATGAGTAATTACAACGAGGTCAAAGCTCCTGAGGAAGCGGATTTGATCATTATTAACTCGTGCTCGATTCGTGAAAAGCCGGTTCACAAAGTTCATTCTGAGTTGGGGAGATACGTAAAGTTAAAGCGCAAAAATGCCAACTTAAAATTAGCGGTTGGTGGTTGTGTAGGCCAACAAGAAAAGACTCAGCTCTTAAAAGATATTCCATATTTAGATTTCGTATTTGGACCTGACAATATTGATACCCTTCCGAGTTTACTAGCTGAGGTAGAAGAAAAAAAGCAACGCATCTCAAAGGCCAAATTTGAACATCAAAAACCTTATGAGATCATCACAATGGTCAGAAATCCAGGGGTTGCCACATTTGTGAATATCACAAAGGGTTGTGATAACTTTTGTACTTTCTGTATTGTTCCATTTACTAGAGGAAGACTGCGTTCTCGTCCTTTGATGGAGTTAGTGAAAGATGTAAACGATCTAGTTGGTAGAGGTGTTAAGGAAGTGACCCTTTTAGGGCAAAATGTAAACTCTTATGAATCTGAGTGCGGCACTAACTTCTCGGGTTTACTAAAAGCTTTATCAGAGGATACTGACATAAAGCGAATTCGTTATGTTACGTCTCACCCAAAAGATTTTAATAAAGAGCTTATCGAAACACTAGCTAAGTACAGAAATAAGCTTTGTGACTATATACACTTGCCTGTGCAAGCAGGGTCGACCGAAGTGCTTCGTCGAATGAATAGAGTTTATACCAGAGAAGACTATTTAGAAAAAATAAAGATGATCAAAGAATATATCCCAGGAGTTTCTCTGTCCTCTGATTTTATCTGTGGCTTCCCAGGTGAGACCGATAAAGATTTTGAAGACACCCTATCTTTAGTTCGTGAGGTTGAATTTGAAACGATCTATGCATTTAGCTATAGCCCGAGGCCGTTCACAAAAGCAGCAAAATACACGGATCAAGTTCCGGACTCTGTAAGCAATGATAGGCTTACTCGCTTACTTGCTGAGCACAGACAGCAATCCTTTGAATTAGCAAAGCGTTATGAAGGAAAAGTTTTAGAGGTTCTTGTTGAAAGCCTCGATAAAAAGAGCTCTAAAGAAAGTGGTGAAACGCGAGTGATGGGAAGATCTACTCAAAATAAACTGGTTCACTTTGATGGAGC
>JAGRAL010000027.1 GCA_020434605.1 Bdellovibrionales bacterium | reverse complement strand
CGTGTATGGAGATTGAAGAAGTATGAATAATAAAAAATTTTTACTGATAGCTTTCATAGTTATTGCATGTGTTTTTGTTGTAATCGCTAACTTAAATAAAAAACAAACAGAAGCACCTACTGCAAAACTTGTAAGCTCCGAAGTTTTAATCAAGGTTCACAGTCCAATAAAAGGCGAACAGAATGCTCCCGTTACCATTGTGGAATTTTTAGACCCTGAGTGTGAGGCCTGTCGAGCCATGCATCCTATTATCAAACAATTAATGAATGAATATGAAGGTAAAGTTCGCCTAGTTATTCGGTACATGCCATTGCATAAAAATTCAATGTATGCGGCTTCTGTTTTAGAAGAGGCACGTGAACAGAACAAGTTTGAAGAAGCACTGGATATTTTATTTGAAAGCCAACCAGTTTGGGGTAACCACCAAGCACCAAGACCTGATTTAATCCCAACATTCTTAGAGCGTCTGGGGATTTCAAAAGAATCATTGAAGCCAGAGGTTGTGATTCCCAAGCACACCGCAAAAATTGAAATAGATAAAACCGACGGTTTTTCTATAGGTGCAAATCGAACCCCTACATTTTTTGTCAATGGGCTTATGTTGGAGGAAATTGGATATACACCTATTAAAGTGGCTATTGAAGAAGTTTTAGCAGCAAAAGACTAGGTCATTTTTGAAGGCTTAGGTAACTAACTAATACCAAATAGTTCTTCTCATGTTACTTTAATATATGTTTCAAACTCACTTACCGTCTTAAACTGTACTCCTATCCTTCATTAAGAGGACAGCAAATATAATTATCAGTACGAGCTGAGCGACGATCGTTTGATAGCTTGGATAAATTCCCAAAAGGTCAATTCTCAAAGAAATAATAGCTGGACTTGCTCCAATAAAACCAGCCTCTTGAAGTGAGTGAATACCTTTGCCCATTAAAATCACGGCAAGTGCCATCATTGTCCATGAGCAAATTTGAAACAACATACCGATTGGTAACTTCTTACTTTCTTTAACCGCAAAGTATGAAAGTACGATTAGAACGCCTAAAGAGGTAAGAATTCCTAGGCTTGCCACATTTTGTCCTGAAGAATCTAAATCGATCCAAATTGCTCGGAGGAAAAGCACAACCTCAAATGCTTCACGAAATACTGCCATGAATGCAACGAGGGCAAGAGCAAGGTAATTTTCTTTTGTTAATCCCGCTTTGAGCTTAGCTTCTAAAAATGCCCGCCATCTTTTCATCTCTGCATAGCGATGGAGCCAGAAGCCTACATAAACAAGTACTGCAACTGCCAGTAATGAAATTACACCTTCAAGGAGTTCACGGCTTAGGCCGCTGAGTGAGAGAAGTAAGCCGGATGCAAACCAAGCAGCGATTCCCACTGTTAGAGCAGTTAGCCAGCCATAATGAACCCAGCGAACAGCCTGAGGCTGGTTCATAGCTCTTAGTATGCTAATCAAGATAATGATAATCAGGATCGCTTCAAAACCCTCTCGTAGAAAAATTGAAAATGCAGCTCCAAAGGCAACACTTGGAGACATTTTAGTTTCGGCAAAGAGTTTTTTTACTTCGCCAAGTTTTCCAAGAATCTCTTGTTTTTGACTTTCAATCTTTGCGATCGGCTCATGCTTTTGAATGGAAGCACGATAAGCAATCATTAAACTTTCTATCTCCTCAACAAAGCCTGGAAGGTTTGCACGCATTTTAGGTTCTAGAGGTTCTATACCTTCAAGGTAAGAACGTAGTGCAAAGTCGTTGGCCTTAGTGTAATCACCTGAGCGAGCCGCACTCATACTATCTCTAAGAAGGCGTTCTGCAACCTCAAGAGGATTTCCATTTTCAGAAATAGATCCAATAGCTCTAAGTGAAGCAATAGATGCTTTTATTTCATCAGTCTCTCCTCCAAGCAAGGTTGCGATTTCCTTATCTGTAAGAGTTGCTACATCTTTTAAACTCAATTTTGCAGGAGCAACGGCATGATTCTGATCGTTAAATGCGAGTGATTTTAAATAAAAAGAAAGATCCCAGATTTCTTTGTCTGAAAGTTGAGAAAAAGCAATCATTCCTGTGCCGGGAACACCAAGCCTGATAGTGTTATAAAACTTATAGGGGGCACTATTCCATATAAGGTCAGGATCGTGAAAGTTAGCGGGAGCCGGATCAAGCCCTTTGCCAGCAAGTCCATCACCACGCCCTGTAGCTCCATGACAAGCAACGCAGCTAACTTGATATAGTTTTGCTCCATTTGCTAGATCAGGAATTCCTGTGGGAGCTACATTGATTTTTGCTAAACGAATTGCATCCAACTGAAGTTTTCGAGCAAGTTTCGCAACCTCTTCAGCAGCCTTCTTATTGCCGATCATCTCTTGAAGTGATTTAACTTCTTGGAAAAACGTACCATCAGTTTTGAGAGCTTCAACACCTTGAGCGTTTTTCCCAACAATGGAAGCAAACTCTATTTGTTCTTTGTACTCAGATTCACTTACTACTTTTCCATTTTGTACAGCACCACCATAGTCTTTAGCTAAATAATCTAGCAAATGAACAACAAGTTCAGGTGAAGGTTTGGACTCATCTGCGGTTGCATATGAGGCGATCGTAAAAGTAGCGAAAAGCAAAATTAAGAATTTTTTCATCCCCATTGCTTATGTTATCAGCCCATAATTTGACAACAAAAAATCACGCTCAGCAACACAACTGAAAGCTAGATGATAAACACTTGCACAAATATGCAAGTGTATCTATAGTCGGCGCTATGCATATAGTAAATGTTGCACTTCATGAAATATTCCAAGCCCTATCTGATCCATACAGAATTCGTATTATTCGTCTTATGTTAGAATCAAAATCAGAACTTTGTCTATGCGAGCTATCTGACGCGTTGGAAGAGCCAGAATATAAACTCTCAAGGCACGTCAAAATTTTGAAAAACTCTGGGCTAATTGATTCAGTAAGAGAGGGAAAATGGATTTATCACTCACTTGTAACAGATGAAAAATACTTAAAGCTTCTTCATAAGGCTGTCTCGGTTTTCCCAGATTCAGCAAATCAACTTGCTCGTGACTTTGCACGATTTCAGAAGCGGTTAAATATACGTGAGGCTGGAAGGTGTCGACAACCAAGTCGCGTAATCGATGAAAAACAAAAAGTGAGAAGATAATGGGAGAAATTAAACGCACCATATTTAAGGTGCCCAAGATGGATTGTCCATCTGAAGAAAAGCTTATTCGAATGGCACTTGGTAATCAGGAAGGGATCGCGCATCTTAAGTTTAATCTTTCGGGAAGAACTCTTACAGTATTTCATGAAACAGATGTCAATGAGATCTTAGAGAAACTAGAACCATTAAATTTTGGCGCTACACATGTTGAAACAGGAAAAATCTCAGAGGTAGAAGAAAACCTTCTAAAGCTTGATAAAGCAAAGGCAGAGGGTGAGAAAAAATCAGAAGCTAAAGTTTTAAAAATTCTGCTTGTAATTAATGCTGCTATGTTTGTATTTGAAATTATTCTGGGATTTATAGCTCAAAGCACAGGTCTGATTGCCGATTCAATGGATATGTTCGCAGATGCGGCGGTTTACGGAGTTAGCCTTTATGCAGTTGGAAAAGCAATAGGCCTTCAGCACAAGGCTGCGCGTTTAAGTGGTTTCATGCAGATGTTTTTAGCTGCTTTTGCACTCTTTGAAGTAATTAGACGTTTTATTTTTGGCAGTGATCCAGAACCAAGCTTTATGGTGTGGGTATCTTTAATCGCACTTATTGCAAACGTAACTTGCCTTATACTAATTTCCCGCCATCGTGAAGGCGGCGTTCATATGAAAGCAAGTCAGATTTTTTCAGCTAATGATGTTATCGCAAATATCGGCGTTTTAATGGCAGGTGTTTTGGTTACAATCACTCATTCCAGAATTCCAGATCTAGTCATTGGTTTTGCTATTGCGATAATAGTCTTTAGGGGATCTCTAGCAATTCTTAAGATTTCGAAAAATTCTGAGGTGGACTAGTTAAGCTATTCCGGGAATTCATGCATGATGTTTCAATTTAGACACTCGTCCAAATATCTCATCTTAGTCAA
>JAGRAL010000026.1 GCA_020434605.1 Bdellovibrionales bacterium | reverse complement strand
AAAAATTACGAAATTTCTTGAAATAAAGACAAGTGACCTACAACTCTCTCGTAGTGTTGTTAGGTACTTAGGATTGTTAGGGAACTGCCAATTAGGTCGAACCAACTTTAAAAAATTGGAGCGAGAGACGGGATTCAAACCCGCGACCTTCGCCTTGGCAAGGCGACGCTCTATCAACTGAGCTACTCTCGCGAAAAATAGATCCTTTTAATTATAGTTAGGCCCCCACTAAGTCAAGGTGGCCACAAATAACGCGCAGCTTAATTATAGGTAAGACTTCCTAGCTGCAAAGAAATCTCGCATGTACTGCCAACCAGAAACTAAGCTGAGAGCCAAGCTGATATAAATCCCAGCAAGGCCAATCTTGTAAAACGGAATTCCATAAGTTGTTTCGTAAATTTGCATAGCTGGAATTGTTACCATTTGTAAAGCCGTCTTCCACTTCCCCATTGAGCCAGCCGCGATCACCACATTTTCGGCGGCCGCCACAGATCTAAGGCCGTTTATCAACGTGTCTCTAGAAAGTAGTAAAATCACAATCACAGGGTGAAGACGTCCCATGTACACAAACATAATCAAGATTGATGAAACAAGTAACTTATCAGAAATAGGGTCTAAGAACTTACCTAAGAAAGATTCGGTTTTATATTTTCTGGCAAAGTAGCCATCATAGTAATCTGTGATAGAGGCAATGATAAATAGAACAGCTGCGATAAAGCCACTAAAGAAATCGGTGTCCATCATAAAGTAGATAATGAACGGCACAAAAGCAATGCGCGAGAGAGTAATCATGTTAGGAAGCTGCTTACGGTAATTATCTGACATACAAACCTTGCCTAATGGATCCAGCCAACGTTAGAATTTTCACTATGAGTGAGTCTCAATCTCTTAGCCGGCACAGTCAATGAAGTTTTTGCTATACGCCTGTATTCTAATTGCAAATGCCAATACGCCATTTTGGAAGCAAAAAGAGGCTGTTTATCAACGCATCGTAGAAGATAGAGCGATTATAGTTTCGGCCAATATTACAAGCGAGAACGAGCAAAAACACTTAGCCATAGTTTCAGCTGGACATATTAAAACTCCACTAAAATTTACCTGGAAAAAACTTTTAGACTTCAAACACTACGATCAAATCACGGATCACTTTAAAGATGTCGACTACAATCCAAAAAAGCAGGAGCTTTTTATCAACGTTGGAGCCCTAGGTTATTACGCAGGCCTTTGGCTAAAACTAAATCCTAGCGAGGGAAGTGCCAAGAACACTCTAGCATGGAAATGCTACCGAGGAGCCTTTAAGGGAATGAATGGCACGCTTACCATCGAAAAATATGGAATAAAAGTTACGGAGATATCTATGCAAGCGGACTTTACTGGTAAATCAGTTCCCATTCCCGATATATTGTTGCGCTTTGGCTTAGAGCTTATTGGCAAACAAATGGCCAGTAAAATGCGTAACTATATAGAAGATAGCTACAAAAACGACACTTCTGTCGACTAAACTTGATTTGATTTTTAAGCTGTATGATAGTATTGCCATTTCTTGGGAGAAGTAAATGGATCGCAATCTAGCACTAGAATTTGTACGCATTACCGAAGCTGCCGCCATCGCATCCGCCAGATTTATGGGACGAGGAGATGGTAATATCGCTGACCAAGCCGCAGTGGACGCCATGAGAAAGGCTTTTGACCGTGTTGATATGGACGGCACAGTTGTGATCGGCGAAGGTGAAAGAGACGAAGCACCTATGCTCTATATCGGTGAAAAGGTCGGGCAAAACACAAGCAACGCCCCTAAAATTGATATTGCTCTTGACCCACTAGAAGGTACAAATCTTTGCGCCAATGGTGGCATCGGTGCCACTTCAGTCATTGCTGTTGCAGAAAACAATTGTTTTTTACACGCGCCAGACACCTATATGAATAAAATTGCAGTGGGCCCAAAAGCAAAAGGTGCCATCGATATCACAAAAAGCCCAACAGAAAATCTTAATAATATTTCAGAAGCTTTAAAAAAATCAGTAAACGAAATCACTGTGTGCATCTTGGATCGCCCAAGACACAACGAACTTATCCAAGAAGTCAGAAAGGCTGGAGCCCGTATTCAGCTAATCTCTGATGGTGATGTATCTGGTGCTATCTCAACTGGATGGGACGACTCAGGCATCGATGTGCTCATGGGTATTGGTGGAGCTCCAGAAGGTGTGATCTCAGCCGCTGCTATGAAGTGCATGGGTGGTGACTTCCAAGGGATACTGAAGTGGCGTCACGAAGAAGAAAAAACCCGAGCAAAAAAAATGGGAATCGAAGATCTAGATAGAGTATACCGACTTGAAGACTTAGCTAAAGGTCCAGTCATGTTCATTGCGACAGGCGTAACTACAGGACCACTGCTAAAAGGTGTTAGATTTTTATCTGAAGGTAAAGCCATGACACACTCTATAGTCATGAGATCAGCCACTCAAACGATTCGAACGATTGAGGCAACCCACTACCTACAGCAAAAAACCTGGATGTAGTAATGGCAAATATCACCTTACACTGCTTTAGTTGCAAGACTCGCCTAGAGTACGTAGATACTGTTGGGTTTCGAGAGGAATGCAGCAAGTGTATGGCCGACGTACATGTTTGCAAAAACTGTGAGTTTTATGACACTAGCTCTTACAATGAGTGCCGTGAAACTACGGCAGATCCTGTGAAAGAAAAAGAAAGAGCAAATTTTTGTGATTTCTTTAAACCATCTAGTAAATCTAGCAATGCGAAAGAGCAAACTGATAAATTAAAGTCTGCAGCAGAGGCACTTTTCAAAAAGAAACCAAACTAACATACAGTTTTTGTGCTTTTAACCTTGGCTCGGCTAGACTTTACCATTACCCTAACTTTAATAAAAAACATCAAGGAGTTCTCATGAAGAAGCTGTTAGGATTTATTTGTATTGGAATATTTGCTGTTAGTTGTGCTCAATCTAGTAAAAAAGCAAGCACTGAAAAAGCAGCAATGGATGGTAAAGCTGCCGCTACAGCAACTGCTGCAAAAGCTAGCGCAGGTGCTACAGAGTGTAAATCTGGTACAGATGTTCGTTCCATCGACGTAAAATCTGCTGATGGAGCATTTGAAGTAATTTACACAAAATTTGGAGAAGCTAAGAGTATTGCAACTGGTGGAAGAGAACACTGCGAAGCAATCAGAGACAGAGTTAAGGGCAATCTAGCTAACGCTGGCTTTACTTGTAACTAAAAAAAAGCAGGAGTTTATACTCCTGCTTTTGTCACCTAGACAATAATATTGTCTTTTTGTGACGCCACTGACTTAAAATTTTAGATCTTAATTTTTTTATCAACTGTAATACATTTTTCGCCTTTGCATGAGCTACGAAAGCTCCCATCTTAGAGTTAAACCTTAAATTACCTTCTAACTGTCTTCCCTTAAACTTAAAAATCGAGTGCGCAGTCGCATCTTCAGGCATGTGTTCACTTAAATCCTCAATGGTTCTCTCGACGATATCTTTTTGCTCTACTGAAGGATCAAAGTCCATATACTGAACGTGTCTATGCTGTAAGCCCATTTTCCCTCCTAGGTTGCTACGCATGAAATCTTGATTGATTCCATATATAGATAATCGCACATTTAGTGGATTTAGTTTAATCGATAAATATTTATTGATCATTCGATTTAATCGAATTATATTATCCTATCAAGGAGTCATCATATGGCATGGTTAAACTACCATCATCTAATGTATTTTAAAACAATTGCACAAACTGGAAGTATCGCTAAGGCCTCAACAAAATTATTAATCGGTCAACCCGCTCTAAGCGCTCAGTTAAAAACTCTCGAAGACCAATTAGGTTGTGCTCTTTTCGAACGCCGTAATCGAGGACTTTTTTTAACAGATGCAGGTAAAATCACATTAAAGTATGCAAATCAAATTTTTAATCTAGGAACTGAATTACAAACAATATTAAAAGATCAAATTTTTAGTGCTAGCCCAACGATAAAAATAGGTGCTCTGGATAGCATACCAAAATCTTTGATTTTAAACTTAGTAAACTTTATCCGAAAAAAAACTAAAGTTAAGATCAGACTCTTAGAGGGCAATGTTGATGAGTTATTACGTGAAATGGCTAGCATGCAAATCGACATGATCATATCTAACTACTCAGGTATGAGTGATAATAAAAATATTTTTTCTAAATCCCTAGGCAAAACCTCTGTTTCAGTATATGGCTCTAAAAAGTTTTTATTTCTTAAAAAGAATTTTCCAGATAGCCTTAACTCGCAACCTATGATTTTGCCAACCTCACACTCTAAGCTAAGACATGATATTGATCATTACCTACACCTAAACAATATTCATCCTCAAATAGTAGCTGAAACCCAAGATACCAGTGTACAAAAGTCGATGGGAGTTGAAGAGCTAGGGCTTTTGCCACTTCCAGACTTTTCAGTTAGGGCGCTAGTAAAAAATAAACATTTGCATAAAATTGGTATGTTAAAAGATGTGACCGAAGAGTATTGGTTGATCAGTCAACAACGAGAAATCGACAACCCTATCATTTCAAGCATTATTGACTCGTACAATTTCTCTGCTGTTTAACGACTAATTCAATCCACTGCTTTGTAATAGCTGGGCATTGATCTTTTCGGTATAATATCTGATGTACTCATCATGATATGGATCAGGAACATTTGTATAAAATGATTCAGGCGTCACCCCTATACTGTAAGATGTAGGCATCAAAAGTGATACCGGAGCTGTATAGGTCAAATTCTGCTGGAGCATACCATAAGTCTTATTAACAATAGAATCATAGTTAATACTTGCCGGCTGTACAATACGATCTCGCTCTAAGTGCATCCATTGTGTATATCTGGCGTCTTGACCCTCTACATATTTGTAGTAAGCACCCAAATTTCTATCCAAATAATCATCGCTTGCCGCAAATGAATGTAGAGTCATGGCTTGAATTGTAAGTAATATCGTTAATAACATAATAGCTCCAATACGTTATCTTAGAGCATAATGTATACCGGCTGAAATCAAATATAACAGTAGCACCAGAAGGTGCTACTGTTTTTTGTCACTCAAGTGTCTAGTTTGTTTATAGGTTCGTCTCGTTAATGACCTCTACCTTCTTGTACCCAAGTCTTTGAAGTATAGGGATTATAACATTTTTGTCCCCCATGATATAAAGGGCAAAGTCTTTGTTTGATAGGATTGAAGCCTTATACGACTCTAAATCCGAAGTAGATACAGTCATAACCTCATCAGGAAAGTTCCTTAAACTTCGTACACTAAAGCTAAAGAGGTCAGCATACGCTTCAAGCCCAAGATCATCCATAGGAAGCTCATAAGATTGTTTAAAGTCAGCCACTAAAGAAGACTTAATATTATACAGTTCTTGCGTAGTGACCTTAGATTCTTCTGTTAATTTTTTAACTTCTACAATCCCTTTTAACAGTGACTCTAACTGCTTACTACCGGCAAAGCTATAAATATACCATGACGGTAAATACCTACCGTAGTTGGCGCTGGCATGGTAAGTTAGCCCGCGCTCTTCCCTTAAAATCATACCTAACTTACCAGTTAATCCCCCGCCAAAATAATCAAACATCGTTTGTGCGACCACACCTTCTTTGCCACCAATATCAAACTTGTGATGAAATAAAAATAGCACCTGATGATCTGTTACATTTGGGCGGTGGATAATTTGGACTTTCGGACTTGGACTAGCAATTTCTTTATTGAATACATATGGAGTATATGTTGGAACCTGGTACTTAGTTAACATTGCATTCAAAGAACTAGCTACCGAAGAAGCTTCAATAGGACCGACACTATAGGCGCGAACATGCTCTAAAGTAAAAATCTTTTTATAAAGACTTACCACATTGCTTTTATTCATTTTGCTAACGTCTTTTGGACTAGTAGTACCATTTAGTGATAGCGAATCATTTTTAAAATAATCCTTAAATGCATGGTACATCAATCCTGTGCGCATCGAGCTAAATGACGACTGCAAATTTGATTTTGTATTTAATATAGCTTCGGTAACATTTTTAGGATCTAACTTAGGAGATCTTAAAACCTGAAATGCTAAGTTAAGTGTTTCCTCAAAATGTTGAGGTGGGCTCACTATACTTACATCAAAGGTTCTGTAGGCTGGGTTAAATGAAATACTAGCGTTTAGTAAAAATAGTTTTTGCTTGTATTCTTCTTCTGTCATTCCTGTAGGGCCAGTATCAAAGACTTTAGAGATAACCGGAAAGAAGGCCTGCTCATCGCGGGCCAACTGGTTTACTAACCCAGAAAACTGCAAAGTTAGTATTTGTCTAGGGAGCCCCTTATCCATATGACTAGACAGCGGGGTACCGTTAGACAGGTTTGAAGTATGAAGAGTCGAACACGAAGTGATTAGCAATATAAAACCAATTAAAACACGCATAACTACTCCTTAGCCTTCGTTGTAACGACAATCATATTGTCTTTGTTGTAGAATTTATTTAATAAATTAACTATAGATTCTTTTTTAAGAGCTCTAACTTTTTCGTCCCAGTCCAAAAATATATTTAAATCTTTGTACTTTCCCCAACTAAGCGCAATGGCTTCATTTAGAGAGTCATTTCGTAATGTTCCCTCTAATAACGAGGTTATAAACTCTTGTTTATAAGCTGAGAAATTCTTCTCATCCATTGCTTCAATATCAGATTTGAGTTTTAAAACTTCAGCTGTTAATTTTGAGAGGGTTGCTTTAGGTAAAAGCACAAAAAAGCCTTTAACTAAACCACTGTCGTAGTCATAATTAAAGTCTGATACAGCGCTTGCAAGCTTGGCATTTTGCTTAATTCGTCTATCTGATAGCGAATGACTAGAACCAAACAATAGGTGATTTATAAACATGTATTCCAATGAGTGTTTATCCTCATCCTTTGTTCTAAAACCTAGCAAGACTTGCTTTGATGGAGAAGGGATACGGCCTGTAACACTAGTAAACTTAGTATTTTTTTGAAATTCTTTAGGTAAAGAGCTATCTTCTCCCCTTTTCCACCCTGCATAATACTTTTTAACTAGGGCATAGACCTTACTTGGTTCGATATCACCACTGATAAATAGCCCCGTATTATTAGGTCGATAATATCTATCAAAAAACGCGTTACAATCCTTAGCCTTAATTTTTTCTAAGTCCTGTCTATAGCCAATCACTGTCCACTCGTAAGGATGCCCCGGAAAACCTGCTTCATATATTTTTCCCCAAATATCAATAACGGGATTTGTATCAAACTTCGTCGAATACTCTGACCACACTGCTTTTCTTTCTACATCCAATAGTTCATCTGTAACTTTTAAATTCATGAATCGATCAGATTCGATTTTAAGTAAACCTTCTAAATTATTTGCGGGTACACTTGTTGTGTATACCGTTGCCATATATCTCGTATTGGCATTTGCACTACCACCCAAGGCAGTTATCTTGTCAAAAAATCCTTTTTCGCCCTTATGAACTGGTCTAAACATCATGTGTTCAAAAAGATGCGCTATGCCTGTTATTCCTTTTTTTTCATTTAAACTTCCAGCCCTAACCCAATGAAAGATCGAAACTACTGGGGCCTTTGGATTTTTTGTTACATACAAGTCTAAGCCATTATCAAGACTGTAGTGATAAATACCCACTTGTTCCCTAAGCTCTACAGGAAAATCTCTAGCGAAAATCAAACTGGATACAAATAAAAGTGTATAAATCATGAGTGGCTCCTATATTTATTTCATTACAATCCCATTCATTGTAAGGATCAAGTGAATCTCTGAAAATTGTCTTTAAGTTTGTACATTTTCGTTATAAGTTGCGTGCAAGATAATTGGGCAATACAAAAGCACTATTTTACTAATTCTACAGGAGAAGACATGTTACGCATAATCACTGCGATCCTATTACTACCTATTTACGTATTAGCTGATGCTACGCTTATTAGCGCACAAAACATCAGCCCTAATGACCTAGATAGCCCTGACTATATTTCGATAGATCAAGGGGTAAACCAGCTAACAGACCTAGGCTTTAAGGAACAACGCAATCTTGTAGACGAAATATTAGGGGCTGTAGGAGACCTAAGTCTTAGTGCTAGCTTAGTTAAGCATAAGTTTGATGTTGATGGTAACCCAGCTCAGATTGGCCTAAAAGCAAAAATGAATATTGATCGCCGTGTATACGCAACTAACCTTGGCGATATCGATCGCAATGGTATGCCGCTATCTCCTTTAAAGTCTGTTTATACCGTTATTGATGAGGCAAAGCATGAATTGCAATTTGAATCTGAGATCAAAACAGCCCCTGTTGTACGCATTCAACCGCTAAACGTATATGCAGGTATCGCAGTAAAACGAATCTACGAAGTAGACAGTTTAGAAGCCTACCGCGCTCGTCGTTCATCAGAAGAAAACTTATCAGAAGTTGGTGTACGTGTTGAAAATAATAAAGATACATCTGGTTTCTTTAAAAACAAATCTGGCTCTCTACTACGTTCATTTAATAAAGTTGTTGATGCCGCCGAAGAAATCTTTAGAAAAGGTAGTGACTATTTTGCTGATGAAGAAAAAACAAAAATTTTCTTAGAAAACGTACTTGATCCTCTACGATTAGATGCTGAGTTTTTTAGACTAAGTGCCGAAAAGATTCGTGACTCCAAATCGGTACAAGTAGGCGAAATACTTACTCACAGTGTTTCTATCAGAATTTTACCTGCCGGTATAAAGTTAAAAAAGGATTTAGCTCAAGTAGAATACTTCGCTAAAGCGTATACTATCATTATCCACTCTGCTTTCAAAAAAGTTAGCCCAACAGAAGTTATCGCTAAATCAATTTTAGAAGTAAGAAAAGGACGCGAGTTCTCTGCTAGCATTGAACTTTTTAGCACTGGCTTTGAACCTATAAAGTGGGATCGCCATGCTTATAACTACGAAATGAAAGAGTTTGGTTATAAGTTTGATTTATCAAAGCAAAACCATATCGACGCCTTCAATGACATATTTGCAAGACGATGGTTTTCAAAAGACTTAACAAAGTTACCAGGGGCTATCCATGACATCAGCTCGATTCAGAACCCTGAGTTTATGATTTTCACAAAAGATAAATCTACTCCTATAACGAACATTGATAACAAATTTCGCGCAGAATTTTTAGTAGCGGGATATTACTCTAAAACATTTAAGAAACTAGAGAAGATTGTTAATACACCTGTGGATGGCGGTGAAGTTACTGAGTTTATCGGCAACACGGGAAAAATCACTCGCAGTAGAGTGCGTGTTGGCTTTAAAAACATGAAAGAAAACAAAACTGTTAACAGACAACTAAAGTCATATGTACGCCTAGACAACGTATCTAGCCCGAAAGCAGAATTAGCTTTTGAATACCTATTTAGCGATCAATACACGACTAAGTTTGAAAATGAGAGCTATATCAGCTTTTTAAAGATGGCTATGGCTAGCAATGACTTAGTAGGTAATAGCGTAGCTATGAAAAACATCGTAAAAGTATTAAACGAGAGACTAACTAGCAAAAAAGATCGTCGCGACTCTCAATACTATGCTTTACGCCTATCAGTTTCTACAGAAGTTACTAATGCAATTTTTGATAATCCAGAGAATGCTAACAATATTAAATACCTTATTGGTAAATTATTATTGGGCGATAAGTACTCTAACTGGTCAGACATAGTAAACCCAAGAGCTACAAATTTAAGGTTTCCTAATGAGTGTAGAGATCTAGTTGCTGATAGCAATGAGTTAATCTTCAGTTTAAGCGATAAAGTTTCATGTTTTAAACTAAGTCATATGGCCCAAAACATTTATGCTAACTTCATGGAAATTTCACAGGCGCGTGATTCATCAGAAAGACTTTCTATATTAAACACTTTTTTCAAGAATCGCTACTTTAGAGCCTACGTACCACTTTTAATACTTCAGCTAGCAACCATTGAAAGCACCAATGATGGCCAAGCAACTTTTAAATCTATCGATGGTTTACTAACTAGTGGTGACCTAGGTATTGAGCTTGTAGTTGATGGCTCTGGTTTAGACTTTCCACTACGTCTTAACTACGACCGTACCAACATACTTCAACGTGTAAGACTAGCAAATGACTTCGATTTTACTCAGATCAATGAAGGCGAAAGACGTTTACAGGCAAAAGGTGCTTACATTAGAGCTTCAGATAGAACCCTAGAGTATCCAAATGTATTCGTTAAGATTAACTCAAATGTAAACTTTGATAGTAGCTACAAAGCAGTGGCCACTATTAGAGAGTACCGATTTGCAAAGGCTGATAAAGCTGTAATGGATTTATCTACAGCTGCTTTACATCCAGTAGATGCCAGCTCAAGAAGTGTTGTGGCAAACAAAGCATACTCTTATGTTTTTGAAATACCAAACGGCAATGAGCTAAAACTAAATAAGGGCAAAGACTACGTAGTAGCAGTTCAGGTTATTGACCAAAATGGTAATTTTGTTACAGAAGTTTTAGAGTCTAAATTTACAATCAAGTAAATCAATCAGAAGAGGTGAGACTCACTCACCTCTTTTCTGTATTTAAATAACTCCTCAGGATCATCCGTAATTATCCCATCAATCCCAAGTTCTATTAGCTTTTTCCACTGCTTTTTATCATTCACAGTCCAAGACAGTATTTTCTTTCCTAAGTCTCTAACCTTGTTTACCATTTTTTGATTTACAGTTTTATAAGCTGCAGAAATACCATCCGCATTAGTCTCTTTTAAAACAGCTTCGTAATTTGTAAATACGCTAGAAAATAAAAAATAAACAGTAGATGATGGATCTATTTCTTTTACTTTAGAGACAACGTCTTTACTAAAGGATTGATAAATAACATTGTCCTCGATTTCAAAGCCGCGTACCAAATTTACAATCTCCCCCACATAAAAAGACATGTCAGGATAATCAGGACTATCCTCATACTTGATTTCGATATTTAATTTTAAGTTTGGATTAACAACTAGGTGTGATTTAAACAATACGATAACCTCAGCAAGACTTGGTATTTTAGTACCTGGAACTTGAAGTTGATTTGGAAAGTCTCTAGATCTAACAGAACCACAATCATATGTTTGTAGATCCTTTAAGTCTGTATTAAGAATCGTTATACTTTTACGTATAGTTTCTCCTGCTTCTGTTAAGCATAGTTTTTTATTCACTGACAAGTCATGATTTACAACTATATATCCATCCTTAGTCATATGGGTATCTAACTCAACGTAATCAGCCCCATTTAGTAGAGCATAGTTAAATGCAGGCAAAGTATTCTCTGGATATCTAGCTCTTGCTCCACGGTGTCCATGTATTTCTAGTGAAAAACTAAGTAACATTAGAACCTGCATCCATGCCATGATTCACTCCTAGCAGTTTATGAAAATTATTGTAATTAGCCTCAATTACCTTATCACAGCTAATTTTTTTATAATTAGCAACTAACTCAATAATATCTAATAATATTCTACTGTGTTTAGTGTCGTCTGACTCAATGAGTAGATGCTCCAAAGAAAGATTATGTAACACTGACAGAAATGACTTTGATTTTGCCTTTAAAACGTTGGGGCCAAGCGAAATATAAAAGCCCCACTTAATAAAGTCTTCCATCTCAGATACCGTCCCTCTAAATGAGTGAATCATGCCACCGTACTGCGGAGTACTCTCTTTAAAAGTATTTAAGATATCTTTTGATGCATGAACGTTATGTAAGACAAGGGGCTTTTTAAACGTGTTTGCTACATCAATATGTTTATTTAAATATACACGCTGAAGCTTTAAACTAGAATGCCACTTTTTGTGTGCGTCCAGCCCAGTTTCACCCACTAGATGGGCTTTATCTATAAGCGTTTCTAACTGCAAAAAATCTTTTGCTAGCTGTGACTCACTAGCCTCTGAGATATACCAAGGATGTAAGCCAAAACTTGTATATACTTTGCCAGGATGGCGGTTTTGAAGGGCCAGCTGCTTGGACCAGTCACTTGGAGAGACGCCAGAGAGTATTAGCTTTGACGTTCTAGACAACGCATCGCCAATCGCATCCGTACTACCGGTATGTATATGAGTGTGTGCATCTACCAATAACAATTAGGCAGCCAATTTGGTTTTTGTATATAATTTAACAAAGAAATCACGAACCGTTAAAATTTCTTCGTTTAGAATGTGAAATGCCGACATTTTGTTTTTTACAAGTCTTGCTTTTTGTTTTTTATCCAAATACCCACCTTTATTAATATAGCGTATCGCCTTTTTATTTAAAGGTAAATATACATACAAGTCCATATTCATTGTGTAATTTGTAGGAAAATGTTTTACATCTACACGAAACATCCCGTCTTGCTCGGATTCACCAAACAGTGGGTGCGCATTATTATCCGCTACAAAACCAAGAACTACTTCGTCGTCAATGTGTGAGGTCACTACTTTAAAATCACATTGTGCCCTCATCCAACCCCTAAGATCAGTTGGCTTGATATTTATGCTAACAGGCCTATGCACATAGGCTTCTATAGAGCTAGCTTTAAAATTGTCAGCCAAGCTCTTCATAAAGCCACCGATAATTCCACTCGATATGGCGTTATTCGTTCCAACGGCAAGGTAGATTAAGCCTGAAAACTCTTTGCTATTAACAAAAAAAGCGACAAAATCTGATGTCTTATCTACTTTATTCTTAAATCCACCCTCAGGAGAAACAACCTTATCTAAACTAGATTTAATAATCTCTTTTAACTCAGATAGTGTTTCTTCTGATAACTTCTGAGAAACAGGCATTTCTATGTCGTGATCACCATCTAGTTCATCACTATGTAAGTCTACTTCATCCTTTGATTTAGAATTTACATCTGCCCCATTCTTTCTAGCACGAGCTTTTGAAAGATTGC
Organism: Bdellovibrionales bacterium; assembly: GCA_020434605.1. Taxonomy (GTDB): domain Bacteria; phylum Bdellovibrionota; class Bdellovibrionia; order Bdellovibrionales; family UBA840; genus JAGRAL01. Next base: position 7,172 of record JAGRAL010000026.1, on the reverse strand, counting down.
CGGTCTCATCAGATGAAATGTCGTCATCTCTATCATTCAATTGATGTTTTTTTGACTTTTTACCCTCACGCGAAAAGTCAAGATCATCATCCTCATCATCGACGCCATTTTTATTTAGTGTATTATTCTTGTCCTTTTTAGCGCGTTTCTTGTTTGATGCCGAATAACCTTCTTCGAACTCACCATCATCTTCTTCTAAATCGGTGTCTGACTTTGACTTAGCATTGCGTTTAAACTTATCACGCGCTTTATTTTTAGCTATTCCACTTACATCCGAATCTTCAATAGCATCACCAGACTCGTCAAAAGATCCTAGTAATTGTGAGACCTCATCGTCTTCGGCGTCACTAGTCGTTGCACTGTCTAGACTATCCACTATATCATCTGACAGGATATCTCCATCTAAGATATCGCCATCGTCACTCATTTCCTCCTCTACAACTTGTTTGATTTTTTTACCGGAGTAGTAAAATCCACCTTCCGCTATCTCGTCCTCGGCAGCATTCTCTGAGCCTGTTCCCGCAGATTTTTTATTATTAACACCGTAACCTTTTTCTAAGAGCTCATCAGATGTATTGCCTCTCACACTTATACTGTCTTTACCATAGGGCGAATTGGAATTATTAGAGCTATTAACCCTATTTCCTCCACCCTCAACCCTGATAATACCGCTATCATTTTGCTTGGAGTTATTTGTCGTACTAAAACGCTTTAACCCACCGCTAGACTCAGCATCTCCACTAGCATATGCATCTCCACCTGATATGATACGTATCATGTTTCTTACAGCAACCGCACTTAAGCCAGCAGGTAGCGTATGCTGCCATTTTGTTTCACGAATTATTTTTGAAGTGTGAAAATCTTGATTCTCGGCGAAAAGTATTACTGGCACGTTAAAAGTACTGGTCACAATTTTTGCAATTTTTAATAAGGCAATCCCTGGAGTATTCGCAGATATAAACACATGCGTAGGGCATTTTTGCATCATGATTTGTAAGGCTTTTTTGACATTTCCTACGGCACTAACACCCCAGCCATCTTGTGCCAACTGCTTTACCACCAAACGATATTTCTTTGGCGAGCTACAAATAAATAAAACTGAGATCTCATTTTTAGTTTCTGTCATAAGATATACCGATGAATTCATCGGTATATTCTGAAGGTCTTTTAAGATTTTTAAGTTTATCTGGACTTTAAAACTTAGTTAGCAAGATCTTTGTCTAGGCTCTTAGTACCCGCATAGACAACCGGAATCTCTTTTGCCAAATCAAGGGCAATATTTACTGCTTCTTGTACTTCAGCACTTTCAAGATATTCCTTACGTCTCTCATCTCGAGACATTGTCTTTAACTTTTCTCTCTTTTTGCTATCTTCTGAATCCTTATCTTTAAAAATGTCAGCAATTTTGATTAGCTTCTTATCTTTTTGTTCAGAGATATCTTTTTCAATCTTTTGAAAATCTTTATTCTTAGCCACACGTGCAGATGACTTTTTCTTTAATACCCCAATCATTTCATCTGTCACCGGACTCCAGCGACTAGGCCCTTCATTTTCATAGGCAGATTTAGATATAAAGTTAGGAACTGAGTCAGGCGGAAGTGAATAATCCAAGCTCTTTTCACCAAAGTCATCAAGACTTAGCAAGCTAGGAAAAATGACATCTGAATGTACTCCGGCATGTTGTGTAGATTTACCGCCTGGTAAGTAAAAAAGGCCGACTGTAAACTTAATAGCGCCAAGCTCTTCTGACAATTGCTGTACCTGTTGTACAGAACCTTTACCAAAAGTATGATCTCCACCAACAATGACAGCACGCTTGTAATCCTTTAGAGCACCTGAAACGATTTCAGAGGCAGAGGCACTAAGGCGGTTAATCAAAACTACCATCGGGCCAGAATAATAAACTGTCGGGTCAATATCTGCGAGTCTTGTATCTTGGTGAGAAACTACATTCCCTGTTTTAAAAAACATACCCGCAATTTTGACAGCATCATCTAAACTACCACCACCATTATTTGCCAAATCAAAAACAAGCCCATCGATTTTTTTCTTAGAAGCTTCCACTAGTAGACGTCTAACATCTTTCGATGAAGTACGCCCACCGATTGTTCCATCAGCATAAAATGAAGGAAGTGTTAATACGGCGATCTTCTTAGTTGCATTACCAACTTTTTTATCCATATAAGTAATTTGCGCTGCTTCATCCTCTAAGTTAATTTTTTCACGAGTAAGCAGAACTTCAAAGTTTTTAGTTTTAGAACCTTCTTTTCTTAAAACTTTTAGATTAACTTTTGTTCCTTTAGGACCGCGGATCAAACGAACTACATCACTTAAATCCATATCGTAAACAGGCTCAAATTTTTTATCTCCGTCTTTTGCAACTGCCATGATTTTATCCTGGCTAGCAAGTTGGCCTGATTTTGCTGCTGCTCCGCCCGGTACCAGCTGTTGGATCACGGTAAACCCATCTTCAGAACTAAGAGTTGCGCCAATTCCCTCTAAAGATAAAGACATATTGATTCTAAAGTCTTCTGATACTTTTTTAGAAAAATAAGATGTATGTGGATCTAAGGAGTGTGCAAAGGACTCTAGATAATTAGCATAGATTTCATCGTCCTTTTTATCTTTTGCAAACTTAATTGCTCTTGCATAACGACGTTTAAGCATTTCTTTTGCTTCGTCCAACTTAACATCTGTGATTAGTATGTTTGCTAGCTGAAGCTGCAAGTGCTTCTTTTGAAATGCATCCGCATCAGCAGATGTTTTTGAATATTCTCTTGCCTTAGGATCTAAATTTATCTCAACAGTTTTATCTACGGCCTTTAAAGATTTTAAAAACGAATCAGCAAACTTAGCTCTCTCTTCAATGCGTTTTTGAAATACAGCTTGAATCTCGCTTAAAAATTTACAGTCACGTTTTCTAAGGCTAGCATAACTGCCTGTCATTTTTTTATGAATAAATGCTATGTCGTCTGCTAGTAGGTACAACTTACCTGCATCCAAACTTTTAATGTATTGATCGATAACTCGGTTTTCTAACGTTTGATTGTAAGTATTTTGACTGGTGTGGTTCGCCATCAATTTTTGCATTATTGGCTGAATATGCTGACACTCTTGTGCTTGAGAAATACTTGTAATACTTAAAATGAATCCAAGAAAAAACCATTTCATAATAGGCCCCTTTTCGATGACTACTAGAATAAAAGGTAAAAATATAAATGTCAGTTTTTAGTAGGTCTTTTTTGTTAAAATTGGACTAGATTTGCACATCAAACAGACTCAACTGCTTAGGCTTAATATAGACAGGGCCAGAATGCGCGTCGTTATTTTCCATAATCTGGACTTCTTTCTTGACGTATGTTGACCCACTTGTGTTGATCACAAAAAATGACATTCCCGGATAATCTTTTTTTAACGACTTCATTTCATCAAAAATCAGTGCCAGATTCTTTTTATCATCATCTGACATACCAAATCTATGTGGCGCCCTTGCTCCGTACTGAAATAGAGCTTTTTCAACGGAAGCTCTGATCGCAGCTTTTTTTAATTCAGGTACAGTCATGTCTCCCTTTAAATCACCTAATTCTTTTTTTACTTCTGGATGATTCACTGGATAGACTGCTAAATAATTTGGGGAATGAGGTAAAAAACCAAAATCAACAAGTATATCTATGCCTTCAATAATGGTTTGCTTGGAGTGACCGCGCGCTGTGATGATTGAGATAGGCCTTTGATTATAAACCGCATGATAAAAACAATCCCATGAAGGTCCTTTCCAGTTTAAATCAGGACTTCTAAGAGCTCTAAGTACATCTTCTACAAATGGTTGTTTTTTTCCTAAAATGTATTTTTCAATAAAGTTAAATCTATCGTCCCTAAATCTTTTGTAGCTTCCTCTTTCTTCATCTGTATTGATCTCATAATCTTTATAAGGACCAGATTTACCAACTCTTGCGTGATGTATGGACCACTCGGCCGTCGAAACCTCTAGAGGCTTTTTACTAGCTTTATGAAAGATAAACATTGGTGTTGGCAAAAAAGCTACGTTGTCATCAAAATCAAAAAAATAGAAGCTACGTCCACCATAGATATGGTTTCTATCTGGTTCGATAGGTCGCTCGAGGCCCAACTCTAGTTGACTCAGAGACTTGATTTTTTGACGTTTTAGTACGTACTTAAGCATGCCCAAAAAAGATGCTCATCAGAGCTAAAAATAGCAAGGAGTCTTGAGGAGATTGTAAAAAATACGCCTCTAAAAAGATCCTGCCTTAGCTATAAGTGCAACATGTAAAGAACAGCAGAACAATCACAAGGCGGCTCCCCGCAGCCAGGACAAACAAAGGGGTTTTCTATGCTTGAAGCCCTATAGAACTTTTCAACGAGCTTTATAGGCCTAAACCCTAGCTTTTCAAAGGCCCTATTTGATGTATGCTTTAATCCGCTCACCCAAGAAACACCCACTACCACATCACAAGCTTGCTGCCTGAGCCACTCTAAACGCTTATGTCCCATCTTTTGACCTATACCCTTACCTTGCATGGATTCAACCACTGACATAGTTGCAAAAGATCCAACTTTTAAACCCTTTAAGTCTTCGTTGATATGAGGGTTAAATGGTAAGTAATAATCATAGTTATCAATAATTTTAGCCGTAGCTACGCCAAGCAGACGATTGCCATCAAAGGTACCCACAACAAATGCGTCTTCTCTATCCATCAGGTCTTTTAAAAAATTAGGACCGCAAAGATCACGACCTTGTGTACGATTCAAGAGCTCAATAGCCTCCGAAAAGTAAGACGAATCTTCCTTTGTTATTTTTCTTAACAGCATCACTTTACTCTTTTATGATTTCTTTTTACGGGTAACGACTTTCTTTTTCTTTGAAGGCTTTGCCGGAGCCTCTACTTCTTTATCAGCCTTTGCCACTTTTTTTGTTTTCTTAGCAGATTTTTTCTTTGCTTTTTCACCGCTACTAGCATCTGACCCAAACTTATCCGTAATTAACGTCCATGCTTCTTTTGCATTGATGTCTTCTGCCTTTTTATTTTCAGGAATAGATACATTTTTCTTACCCCATTTAATATAGGGTCCGTATTTTCCGTCTAAGACCTGAATATCAGCACTACCGCTAGGGTCTTTTCCTAGATCCTTAATTACTTTTACAGTTCCTCTACCTTTTTTAGGCTGACTTAATATCTCAAGTGCCTCTTTAAACGTAATAGTAAATAAATTGTAAGCCTTAGTAATAGATCTAAAATCACCGTCATGAAGTACGAATGGACCAAAGCGACCCAATCCTATGGATACATCTTTTTTAGACTCTGGATGCTGTCCTAAAACTCTAGGTAGCGAAATCAAAAACTTAGCAATATCTGGAGTCACTTCTTCGGGCTTTATAGTTGCTGGAATAGATACACGCTTTGGTTTTGCATCATCACTATTTACATCACCAAGTTGCACATAGGGACCAAATCTTCCACTCAAGACATAAATAGGCAGGCCTGAAGCATCGTCCTTACAAAGAGCATCTGCGCCGTTTATTTTTTGGTCGATCAGTTTTTCAATGGCTTCGGCCGTCATATCTGCTGGAGCTAAAGCATCAGGAAGAGAGGCGCAAACCTCTTCTTTACCCTCTGGGCGACAAACATAAGCCCCATAACGGCCCACACGAATTGAGTATTTAGACAAATTATCTAGCTCGATCGATCTAGCTTCATCCGCATCAATATTTTTTTCTTGTTTTTCAACTAGCGCGCGTAAACCCGCTTTTCCTAAATAGATTTTTCCCAAATAATCAATAGAGTCTAAATCTCCATCGGCAACTTCATCAAGAGACTGCTCCATTGCCGACGTAAAACTAACATCCACATATTCTGGAAAGTAGCGCGATAAAAGTTTACTTAAAACAAGAGCTGTAAAAGTTGGAACTAAAGCGCTTCCATCTTTTCTAATATAACCTCTCTCTTGAATCGTGGCGATAGTCGGCGCATAGGTAGATGGTCGACCAATACCTTCTTTTTCCATCATTTGGATTAAGCTGGCTTCAGTAAATCTAGCAGGTGGTTTTGTTTCATGTCCTTTGGCTTCTGTTCCATCACATTTTAAAGCATCACCCTTTGCCATTTTAGGTAAATTAACTTCACGATTCTCTAAAGCAGCATCAGCATCATCACTACCTTCTACATAAGCCCTTAAAAAACCTGGAAATTCGATAGTCATTCCACTGGCAGAAAAAACAGATTTTCCTGCTTCTATTTTTACACCGACTCTAGTTTGTTTGGCATCAGACATTTGAGAGGCCATTGTACGTTTCCAGATAAGGTCATATAACTTAAATTCTAAATCTCTTAAGCCTGTATCGTCTGGTGTTACCCAAGTATCTCCCGCCGGGCGAATTGCTTCGTGGGCCTCTTGTGCTCCCTTAGACTTTTTAGCATTATATAGTCTTGGCTCTTTAGGCATATAGTCTTTGCCGTATAGATTTTTAATACTATCTCTGGCAGCGTCAATTGCCTGCTGAGATAAAAAAGTAGAATCGGTACGCATGTAGGTAATAAAACCTTTTTCGTACAGTGATTGAGCGGCACGCATTGTATCCCTTGCCCCTAAATTTAATTTTCTACCAGCTTCTTGCTGCAGGCTTGAGGTAATAAACGGCGGATACGGCTTTCTAGTAAAAGGACTTTCTTCTACTTCTGTAACCTTCCATGCCTCTGCTGTAAGTTCTTTAGCTAATTTTTCGGCTTGCTTTTGATCTAATAAGATTACATCTGCTTTTTTGTCTTTTAAAAGATCGCCTGTTGCTCCATCAAAATCTTTACCCGAAGCAACTCTTTTACCAGATGTTACCTGAATTTTAGCGTCAAAACTTTGCGTGCCCTTTTTTAATTTCGCAGACAAATCCCAGTAGCTAGATCGTTTAAATGCTAATCGCTGCATTTCTTTTTCTGAAATCAGTTTTACAGCAACAGATTGCACACGACCTGCTGATAGACCATAAGCGATTTTTTTCCAAACTAGAGGAGATATGGTGTACCCCACCAAACGATCTAGTATACGTCTAGCCTCTTGCGCTTTTACCAAGTTTTTATCAATCTCGCGAAAGTTCTTTAAGGCTTTTTCGATGGCAGGTTTTGTAATTTCATGAAAAACCATTCTTTTAACAGGAACCT
>JAGRAL010000025.1 GCA_020434605.1 Bdellovibrionales bacterium | reverse complement strand
TATCTAAAGTTTCCAGTGGCTTACCATTTATAAATATTTTCCAACCGGATTCGGTAAGAGAAAATAGCTCTTGCACTCGAACAAACTTTTTTAATGACTCAGACCAAAGAGAATACTTAGCGATACGGTCGTTAAATGAAATGTTTTCGATATCTTTATTTGTCGACAGCTCCCAAGACGCCTCGTTCTCTAATTGTTTTGTCAGAGGTACAAAGTTACTTCTTGATTTGCGAAATAATTCTCCGTCGGACTGTATTAATAAGTCTTCAAGGATGGTGGTGAGAAATCTACACCACTCAATTTTAACGCCCTCAAAGCGAACTTCCCGGTCTTCGGTAAATACAGACAGTGATCCATCCGCTACCTCATCAAGAATTCTAAAGTAGTTAAGCTTTAAGACATTATAAATATTTTTTGAAACTAAGTGTTTAAAGTTTTCTTCGGCTCGAATGCCTTCCATTAATAAAATCGCTCTACCCAAAGACAGGCTAAGTTTATTAAAAAATTCGTCTGGGTTTAGTTTTTTTTCGTCGTTGGGGCTCAAAATGTATTTTAATATTTCATAAACATACATAGTATAAAGGCCAGAGTGCTTTACAAACTTAATATCTCTGGTCCTATTGGCACCGCGACGATCACTGATTGTACTGTCATCAAATAAAAACTTAAAGCCGTATAAAAAACCCTGGCTAATGTGGTGAACTAAAAAACCCAAATTAAAAACCGAAAAGTCTCCAGCGCTAACAGCGAGTGAAACTTCATTTGATTTAGAAATAAAAATCTGAAAGGTGGATTCTTCTTTACTAAACGCTTGTACTTTGTAGTCCCAAGAAATTTCTAAGAATGGAAATTGCTTTTGCTTCTCTCGTAAATAAGCCGTGACCACCTGAATGGTCTCATGTGATGCCAAAGGGATTTCTTTGATAAATCCTGGTATCGTAATTTGACCATTTTGCGAAACCTCTAGCTCGGGGCTTAGGTTTTTTAAAAATAAATAGAAATCGTTTAAAAAATCTGACAAGGGGTGAAAGAAAATTTTATTTTCATCAGGACACCAATCAAAAGATTTAAAACTAATTTTACTATCATCACCAAGCTTTAATTTAAGAGTTCCTGCCCCTAAGACATTCTTCTTTCCCGACTCTTGAGACTGCCAAACCATCTGCAGTTTTACGCGGTCTTGTGATTTTTCAGGGCTATAAAACTCATACTTTAAAATGGGGCTGCATGAGGCCTCTAATAGATTAGATTTTTGAATCATTTCTGAGAAGGCTATAAACAAATCTAAACGATTATTTACGACAAGCTTTTGAGAGTTTTTAATGATTTTTAAAATTACGTACTCAATATCGCCATATTTTAGAGGAAATGAAAGGGAGGGGGATGTCCAATAAAAGAGCTTTAGGTCGACGGTGGTATCATATACCCCGCGGACCACAGGCAATAGTTCTGGATTTATAATATTACAATGCGGATGAAAAAATATTTCATCCATGCCCACAATGGTACCGTCCGTAAACAGGTAGTATAGATTAACACCCAGTATATCAAGCGCTTCACGTATGCGAGTTTGCGAGAATTCGCCACCGCGATTTTGCAGCACGCTAGGTAGCTCGTTGAGGCGGATAAAGTTGTGCTGAAAAGACATTTGAAAGTTCGACTCTAAGCGTAGGGATAAATCTGGGTTTAGCTCCTGTAGGGAGGTGCCAGATTTATTCTGAGACTGTGCCTGCAATATTAGCGCTTTTAATCGAATTTCTGTACTCAAACAAACTCCCAGTGAATGGATGATTATAATCAATAAAGAAGAGAAATAACAACCAGAAGAATTACAATACTGCTTTTAGACAAAGGTATTTTACTTAGACAAAACATAAATATTGTGTCACCATTTGGTGCCTAAAAAAATAGAGTCAATAAATCATTTTATATAGCAAAAAGAGGCCCGAATGAAAATCTTAGTATGTGTAAAACAAGTTCCTGATACAAACACCAAGGTTCAAGTGAAAGCAGATAAAAGTGGCATCGAAACTAACGGTATTAAGTGGGTTTTAAATCCATATGATGAGTTTGCGGTAGAAGAAGCTATCAAACTTAGAGACGCCAATGCCGGGTCACAACTTTTTGTAGTTACACTAGGTCCAAAAGCTAGAGTTGTGGACACGCTTCGTACTGCTTTAGCGATGGGCGCGGATGAAGCTATGGTTGTAGATGCTCCAGAAAGTATAGACAACCATGCAACAGCAAAGGCGCTGGCAGCAGTAATCACAAAAGAAGGACCATTTGACATGGTATTCACAGGAAAGCTTGCGATTGATGATCAACAGGGTGCAGTTACTCAGATGATAGCAGACTTTGCAAAAATGCCTCACGCCTCAGTTATTTCAAAATTTACAAAAAACGATACAGTTTCAACAGTAGAAAGAGAAGTTGAGGGCGGCTCTAAAGAGATGATTGAAATCAAGGGACCATTTGTTTTAGGTGCAAACAAAGGTTTAAATACCCCTAGATATGCGTCCTTGCCTGGAATTATGAAAGCGAAGAAGAAAACAGTGAAAGAGTTTACACTCTCTGACTTAGGCGTAAGTGATTCAGATATAAAAGTAAAAATTTCTAATTTTAGCATGCCGGCTGAGCGAGCTCCAGTAAATATGATTTCTGGCGAAGCAGCAGCGCAAGTAGCAACACTTTCAAAGCTTCTTAGAGAAGAAGCAAAAGTATTATAGGGGACAACATGGCAAATATTTTAGTTTCAATTGAACACACAGCAGGAAAAATTAAAAGCCCAAGCTTAGAGCTTCTAACAGCAGCAAAAAAATCTGGTATGACGGTTATAGGAGTTTCTTTAGGGGCGGGCAGTAAAACTGCCGCTGCAGAAGCAGGTAAATACGGCGCAACTAAGGTGTATGCATTTGAAGACGCAGCCCTAGACAACTATAACAGTGAGCTTTATTTTAATGCCTACAAACAGGTGATTGATGAAGCAAAACCCGAGGTTGTTCTTGGCACAGGAAGCTCTTCACAAAAAGACTTGTTACCAAAACTTGCGGCTACATTTTCGTCAGGAGTGGTAGCTGACGCCACAGAACTATCAATTGCTAACGGAAAAGTTACGACAAAAAAGCCGATGTATTCTGGCAAATGTTTAGCGACAGCTGAGTTTGTCAATTCACCAATACAATTTGTATCCATGAGACCAAATCAACTAAGTGTAGATGCTCCTGCAGACGGTAGCGCTGAAGTGATAGAAAAATCAGTTTCAGGAACAGATATGCGCATTGCTATCAAAGAAATCGTAAAAGGTGCTTCTAAGCGCTTAGACTTAACAGAGGCGAATATTATTGTTTCTGGTGGAAGAGGGTTAAAAGAAGCTGCAAACTTTAAACTTCTTGAAGACCTAGCAGATGTTTTAGGGGCAAGTGTTGGTGCTTCTCGTGCGGTTGTAGATGCGGGCTGGGTTCCACACTCAATGCAAGTTGGGCAAACAGGTAAAACGGTTGCTCCAAGTTTGTATATCGCTGCAGGTATTTCGGGCGCAATTCAACATTTAGCAGGGATGAGCACATCAAAGGTAATTGTTGCGATTAACACGGATCCTGAAGCACCCATTTTTCAAAAAGCAACTTACGGTATAGTAGGAGATGCAACGCAGGTATTACCTCTTCTCACAGAAGAGTTTAAAAAAATGCTTAGCTAATTTGGGCCGTGTTTAGAAAATATATTTTACCAAGAATCGTGTATTTGTTTTACCGGACGCTTAGCGCGACTTGGAGAATCACTGTCGTTGAATCGGAAGATTTAAAGACGGCAGTGAGAGAAAACAAACAATATATTTTGGCAATATGGCACGGGGATGAACTTGTTCTTATTTCTCAAACTAAAAAATATTTACCGTGTACAATGACCTCGCAAAGTAAAGATGGCGAGTTGATGACCTATGTTCTACATAAGTTAGGCATGATGACCTCCAGGGGGTCTAGCTCGAGAGGTGCAATTTCTGGACTAAAGGGGCTTTTACGTTTGGCTAAAAGTGGAAGACATCCAGTAATGGCTGTGGATGGTCCACGAGGGCCATATCATGTAATCAAACCCGGAGTCTTTGAGGTTGCTAAACTTTTAAACGCAGAGGTTTTTGCAGCAGGAGTATCGGTAAGTAAGGCCTTAGTTTTTAAAAAAGCATGGAATAAGGCGTATTTACCTCATCCTTTCGCTCGCGTTGTTATAACTTGGTCAAACGCATTTCAACTTTCAAAAGGACAGGACGTTCATTCCACCGAAATTCAGCAAGACCTACACCAAAAATTTGATGCAGCCGCACAGAAAGCTAGAGAACTTTGCCTTGCAGGCGATTCTGCCCAGTGTTAACATTTTTTTAGTGGTTTCAATACGATAGAACCACCATCTCGTATGGGGGATTACGGCCAATGATGAACATGCAGCGAATGATTTTCAGCCTATTAGTATGCTTAGCTTACAGCTCGGTTACGTACGCACAAAATGTAGCGACCGTTGGAAAAGTAAGTATTTCTGCAAAAGAATTTGAACAAAAATATAAAGAAGTACAACAGAAGAGCGTTGTGAACGTGCCATCTAAACAAGTTTTCTTAGAAGACTTGGTTCGATACGAAATGGGCTTACAAGAAGCTAAGGCGCAAAACATGGAAAAAGATCCTCAGGTGCAAGAGAGATATGACCAATTATTGTATCAAGCGCTAATCGAAAAACAGATCGGTAAAAGAGTTTCGCAAATTAAGGTTAGTGAAGATGATATGCGAAACTACTACAAATCAAATCCTGAACTTAGAACATCGCACATCTTAATCGAGATACCGCCGAAAGCGTCATCCGACCAAAGAGCTCAAGCAAAAAAACGAGCGATGGAGATTTACGAAGAAGTAAAGAAAAGCAAAAAGTCTTTTGAAGAGTTGGTAGCGATTTACACTGATGATGCTACTACAAAAAGAAGTGGTGGAGACATTGGCTGGCAGTCAAGGCTTACAATAACACCTGAGTATTATGAGGCAGCCTATAAGCTTAAGGTTGGCCAAGTTTATGGTTTGGTTGAGACACTGTTTGGCTTCCACATCTTAAAGTTAACTGGAAGAAACCCTTACGAAAAGGCAAACAAAAGACACCTAAGACAGGTTGTGTTTGACGTAAAGAGAAAGCAAATATTTGACAGCTATTTTGCAGGTCTAAAGAAAAAATACCCAGTTAAAATGTCTTTAGAAAACATAAAGTAATATCTTTCCACAAGATAATTTTGTAAAGTAGCCCTATGAAAAAAGGGCTATTTTTTTTGATATTATTGGCAACAGCGTGTACGGCATCTAAAGTTAAAAAACAAATTATTCTTGAGGTGAACCAAAACGAACTAAGCGTTCAAGAATTCGCCCAGCGCCTGACAGAAAAATTACAAGGTTCAGATATCATTATCGCAAAATCTACAGAGACTGTTAAAAACATGAAGGATGTTATAGTTTCTGATTTTATTAATTACACCCTTTTAAAAGAGTGGGCGACGGCAAACAATCTAAGCGTTACTCCAGAAGAAATTGAAAAAGAAATTCAAGTTTTCAGATCACAATATCCAGATGACATCAGTTTTAGAGCGTCCCTTGCTGAGGACAATATTACTATGGAGAGATGGAAACAAAACCTTGAAAAAACAATTTTAGAAAGAAAAGTAAATCAAGACGTCACGAAAAATGTTGTTGAACCGACAGACAAAGAAATCTCAGACTATTACCAACAAAACAAGAGTCGCTTTAGTCAAAATAAGGCTTATCGTATTAGGCAAATCGTTTTGGCAAAAAGCATGGATGCAGAAAAGCTTTATGCGCAAATTAAAAAAGACACGGACTTTGCAGCGCTTGCAAAAGAATACTCAATTAGCCCCGAGAGCAAAGAGGGTGGCGAGTTGGGCTGGGTAGAAGAAGGGGTCGCTGACGTATTTGACGAAGCGGCCAAACAGCCGCTTAAAACCATAACAAAACCGCTAAAAAGCCCCTTCGGCTATCACATTGTGCAGATTTTAGAGAGACGCCCAACGCGTCAAAAAACCTTGCAGGAGGCCAGAGAACTGATCAAGCAAGAACTATTTGAAGACAAGAAGCAGAGGGCATATATTGTGTGGCTAGAAGAGAGGCGCTCCCAGGCCACGGTTAAAATAAACAACGAACTATTAGAAACAATGACGGTAGAGTTAAGTGATGAATAAAGTACTATTTATAATATTGGCGGTTGCTTGCAGTCTGTATGCGAGGGCTGAGGTTGTAGACAAGGTTTTGGCTATTGTTAGCGAAGAACCTATTTTACAATCAGACCTAGTAAAATTACGCCAACAGCTTAGATCTGATAAAATTCAAGACGAGTTGTTTACAATTAATAAAAACGAACTTTTAAAAGATGACAAAAAAGCCATGGAGTTTTTGATAGAAGAGAGAATTCTAAAGTCAGAAATTAAAAGACAAAATCTAGAAGTAACCAAAGAAGCGGTAGATGACGAAATTAATAAAATCCAAAGACGAAATAAAATTTCAAGAGCACAGCTTCGCGAGGCGCTAAAGGCTCAAGGTACAAACTTTGCGGATTACCTAGATTATATTAAAGAAAGAATGGAAAGACAGGCGGTTATTCAGCAGTCGATCACATCTAAAATAAGAATCTCAGAAGAAGATATAAACGCCCACTACTTAGAGAAGTACGGAAAATCAAAAAAACATGCGTTTCAATACACGCTATCGCACATTCTTTTTAGAAAGGGCGACGCCGCAAAAAACGCTCAAGAAACGTATAACAAAATTAAAGAAGGCAAAAACTTTGAGGAGTTAGCAGCGCAAAACAGTGAAGACCCAAATTTTACTTCGGGGGGATCGCTTGGTAAGTTTAAGAGTGGCGAGGTAATGAAAGAAATAGAAAATGCAGTAGCTAACCTAGAGCCCGGAGATATTACTCCTCCGGTAAAAACACAAATGGGTGTGCACATCATTAAAGTAAATGAAAAAAAGTTGATTCCTAGCCCTGACTATGAGGCCAAGAAAAGTCAAATACAGGCCGAGCTAACAAACAAAGCGCTTAAAGAACAATTTAGATTTTGGATTGAACAAAAGAAAAAAGAAACATTTATAAAAATAAACTCATGAAAACTCCCATTCGAATAGCAATTACAAGCGGAGACATCGACGGTATAGGAACAGAGGTAATTGCCAAAGCATTGTATAAACTAAAGCCACAAAAAAACATTCAGTTTATTTTGTGGAGATCTCCTGACTGCCCGGCGTCTCACCTAAGAATTATAGACAAGGTTTTTCGTAGACACACATTTACTTCGTGGCCAGATGCTATGGGGTATATTCCTGAGTACAGCAAAGACTTAATTGAAATTGTAAGTAACCAAAGCCCAGCGCTTTGGGTAGAACAGTCTGCACAGGCCGCAAGGTTTGGACATATAGATGCAATTGCTACGGCACCGCTATCAAAAACAAGTATTAAAAAAGCTGGTCTAAAAGATATAGGGCACACTGATATCCTCAAAAGAATTGCGGGCGTAGAAAATGCCTATATGGGATTCGTCGGCACGCATTTTAGCGTGGTGTTAGCAACAGGCCATCTTCCAATGCAAAAAGTAGCAAAAGAGTGGAATGCAGAAAATCTAAGCGAGGCAATCTCTGCAGCGAAAGAACTTAGGGATCTGCTCAGTAAGCGCGAACAAAAAAAGCCAATCGCTATTTTAGGATTAAACCCGCACGCAGGCGAAGATGGGCTTTTTGGTAATGACTTAGAGGTTTTTAAAGAAGCTACAAAAAAACATAAGAACACGGACTTTAGTGGACCACTGGTTCCGGATGTGGCATTTCAACCAGATGTGCGAGGAAAGCATGCCATTTATGTGTGTGCGTACCATGATCAAGGGTTGATACCGTTTAAAATGTTACACGGAAGAGAGAGTGGTGTTCACATAAGTTTGGGACTGCCGTTTGTTAGAACGAGCGTCGATCATGGGACAGCAAAAGATATCTTTGGAAAAAACAAAGCCGACTATAGATCGATGTTTGAAGCCCTAGAGTGGGCAATTAGTTTAGCGAAAAAAAGGAAAGCATAAAATGATGCATCCAGTAATTTTTAGAGAGTCTGACATTCGCGGGGTTTACGAAAAAGATTTTGATCTATCGTTTGCAGAAGATCTAGGGAGATCATTTTTTACGTATATAAAAAACACTGCTAAAAAAGAATCACCCACAATTACAATTGGAATGGACGCTAGACTTTCTAGTCCAAATATAGTTAATGCGCTCACTAAAGGGTTCACGAGTTCTGGTGGGAACGTGATTCAGCTTGGATTAATCACAACTCCTATTTCATATTTTTCTACATTTACTATGCCACAAGTAGATGGCGCCATTATGGTTACAGGCAGTCATAACCCTCCGGATTATAATGGGTTTAAAGTTTCCGTTGGTAAAAGAACGATCAATGGACCTGAAATTCAAGAGTTAAAAAATATTTTAGAGAAAAAGGACTTTTCAACAGGGGCTGGTAAAGCAAGTACTTATGATATTTTTCCTGAGTATGTTGAAAGATATAAAAAAGAGTTTGGAGATTTGTCTGGTGTTCCTGTGGTATTAGACTGCGGTAACGGTGCTGCAGGATCCATTGCTAGAAGACTTTATGAGGCTCTTAATGTAGATGTTCAAATTATTTTCGAAAAACCAGATGGAACTTTCCCTAATCATCACCCAGATCCAACAGTCGAAGAAAATAACGATGACTTAAAAAAACAAGTTTTAAAGCACAAGGCTGCGTTGGGCATTGGCTTTGATGGAGATGCTGATAGAATCGGGATGATTACTAACACGGCCCGTTTTTTATTAGGCGATGAAATCATGACGGTGTTTGCAAAGGATATTTTAAGCAAACAACCAGGCGCAAAAATTATTGGTGATGTGAAGTGTTCGGATAGAATGTATCAAATGATTTCTAAGTACGGCGGTAATGCCATAATGTGGAAAACAGGACATTCGTTGATAAAAGAAAAAGTAAAAAGTGAGAAGGCGCCTTTTGGTGGAGAGTTAAGTTGCCATATCTTTTTTGCTGATCGCAATTATGGGTACGATGACTCGCTATATGCGGGCTTAAGAATGATAGAAATTTTAAAGACCAACAAAACAACTATAGAAGGTTTGCTTGAGGACTATCCAGAAGCGTTTTCTACACCAGAGATTAGAATAGATACCACAGAAGAAAAGAAAACCCTCATCGTACAAAAAATGAGAGAGCACTACTTAAATAAAAAAGACATTAGCCTTTCAGAAATTGATGGAGTGAGGGCTTCATATAAAAATGGTTGGGCACTTGTTAGATCATCAAACACGCAACCGGTAGTATCCATGAGATTTGAGGCCAACACAAAACAAGCTCTTGAAGAAATACAATCGGAAGCAATGAAAATAGTAAATGCATTTTTATGAAAAATTATGAAGGCATAAGAGTACGTGGGGCCAGAGAGCATAACCTAAAAAATATATCGCTGGATATTCCACGAAATAAAATCACAGTTATCACCGGTCTATCTGGCAGCGGAAAGTCATCGCTGGCCTTTGACACTATTTATGCCGAGGGACAAAGGCGCTACCTTGAAGGCCTTTCTGCGTACGCCAGAAATTTTTTAGAGCAGCTTAAAAAACCCGATGTAGACTCAATTTTGGGACTTTCTCCTGCCATATCCATTGAGCAAAAAACAGGTTCAACAAACCCCAGATCAACAGTGGGCACTGTTACTGAAGCCTATGATTTTTTACGATTGCTATTTGCCAAAATAGGAAAACCATACTGCCCTAAATGTAAAAAAGTAGTTGAAACTCAAACACATGAGCAAATCATTGATGAGGTCTTTTCATATAAAACAGGGTCAAAGTTGTTACTCCTAGCACCGGTTGCAGTATACAAAAAGGGCGAGTTTAAAAAAGAAATAGAGCAATGGCAAAAATTAGGATTTATTCGTGCCGTTATTGACGGAACAGAATACGAGTTAGCAAAAGCGCCAAAACTTAAAAAGACAGTAGCTCATAATATTGAACTAATCATAGATAGAATTATTATTAAAGATGATGTCAGAACCAGAATTTCTCAAAGTATCTCAAAGGGACTCGATTTAGCAAAGGGTCAAATTATTGTTGAGGACTTTACCACTAAAGAAAGAAAAACATTTTCTCAAAAAGCATCGTGTCCTACATGTGGT
Organism: Bdellovibrionales bacterium; assembly: GCA_020434605.1. Lineage (GTDB taxonomy): Bacteria > Bdellovibrionota > Bdellovibrionia > Bdellovibrionales > UBA840 > JAGRAL01. The sequence goes on along the minus strand of JAGRAL010000025.1, from coordinate 22,376 downwards.
CTTAGCTTTCCAGAGATTGAGCCCTTACTGTTTAGCTTTAACAGCCCTAAAGGTGCCTGTGTAACTTGTAATGGTATTGGTACGATGGATTATATTGTCAGCGAAGAAGATGGTGATGATATAAACGAAGAGGTAGAGTATTACGACGAACAACCTTGCCACACTTGCCACGGAGCTAGATTAAAAAAAGAGGCTCTACATATATTTATCGAAAATAAAAACATTTCTCATTATTCAGATCTATCCATTAAAGATTTAATTGTAGCCTTAGATCAGATACAGCTTACAGCTAGAGAAGCCCTAATTGCCGAAAAAATTATTAAGCACCTCCAGCTTCGTCTTACTTATATGGATAGAGTTGGGGTTTCATACATCACTCTAAGTAGACCATCAAAAACTTTATCAGGCGGAGAAGCCCAACGTATTCGACTAGCAAGCCAATTGGGGTCAGGCTTGATGGGTGTTTTATATGTCTTAGATGAACCAAGCATTGGCCTACATCCTAAGGATCACAAAAAGTTACTAGAAATTTTAGAAGAACTTAGAAGTAAGGGAAATACTATACTGGTAGTTGAGCACGATGAAGAAACGATACTATCTTCGGATTTAGTTTTTGATATTGGGCCAGGTGCAGGCGTTAACGGTGGAAATATCCAAGCGTTTGGAACTCCAAAAGAGCTGATGCAAAGTAAAAACAGCATAACTGGAGATTATTTATCTGGTCGCAAAAAAGTATTTAGTCCTGCAAAAAAACGAGATGTAACAAGCGGGCCAAGCATAGATGTTGTTGGGGCCAGTGGTAATAATTTAAAAAACATAAATGTTAAACTACCGTTAAATGGTTTTACCGCTGTTACTGGTGTCTCTGGAAGTGGTAAGAGTACGCTCGTTATTGATACGATTTATAAGTATATACACAATAAAATTCATAAAAGTGATTACAGTGTAGCACCTGTAAAAAATATTAAAGGCACTGAAGCAATCACTAGTATCGTTAATATAAATCAAAAACCAATCGGCAGAACGCCAAGATCAAATCCAGCAACCTACACGGGTCTAATGACATTGATTAGAACCCTTTTTGCTGAAATCCCTGAAGCCAAAATTAGAGGGTTTAAGCCAGGATACTTTTCGTTTAACGTAAAAGGCGGAAGGTGCGAACACTGTAGAGGTGGTGGGGCAGTAAAAGTTGAGATGAACTTCTTGGCGGATGTTTATGTTGAGTGTGATTATTGCCAGGGATTAAGATACAACCCAGAGTGTCTGGGCATTAGGTATAAAGGAAAAAATATCGCAGACATTTTAAATATGTCTGTCGAAGAAGCCCTAGAGTTTTTTACTCACCATAAAATTATATATAACAAATTAAAGACACTAGATAGAGTTGGCCTTACATATATTAAGTTGGGGCAAAGCTCTACTACCTTGTCGGGTGGAGAGGCACAAAGAATCAAATTGAGCCGTGAACTATCAAGACGGCCCGCGGGACATATACTATATATTTTAGATGAACCGACAACAGGTTTACATTTCGCAGACGTTAGCAAGCTATTAGAACTTTTGCATGAGCTTGTGGACAATAACAATACGGTCTTAGTGATTGAACACAATTTAGATGTAATTCATTCAGCTGATTATATCATCGAACTTGGCCCAGAGGGTGGACCTAAGGGTGGCGAGATTATAAACGCATCCGACCATAAATCATTTTTAAAAAACAAAAACTCTCCCACGGCGAGCTACAAAATTCCGGAGGCAAGGCTATGATTGATTCTTCTTGGTATAAGAAACCAGATTCTATCAAATTAAGAAAAGCTGCCGGTGGCGTTATTTTTAGAAGAGATAGACATGAGATTTTTGTAGCCCTTGTGGCAGAGGGGGCTTTAAAAAAATGGATTTTACCTAAGGGTGGAATTGATAAGGGTGAAACGGTTCTTGAGGCCGCAAAACGAGAAATTTCTGAAGAGGCCGGTATTAGTGATTTAACCTATGTTTGTGATTTGGGCGTAAGAGAAAGACTTAACTACGACAAAAGCAAGTGGGTCACAACTACCTATTTTTTATTTGAAACAAAACAAATTGAAACCAAAGCCACGGATAAGACCCATGATTACAAAACCGAGTGGTTTTCAATCGAAAAGCAACCCGAAATGTTTTGGCCCGAGCAAGCCGAGATATTGAAGCTTGCTATTAAAGAGCTTCTTAATTAACAAAAAAATAAACACCTAGGCGAGGTTCTAAATACCCATTATTAGAGTGAAATGTGCTTCTAGTGTATAAGTTCTTTACACGCAGAATAGACTAAAGACCGGTCCAAAAAGAGCCGATATAATAGGTATGAAGCTACTGAAATTTTTGGTCGTATTATCTCTATCACTTACACCGTCTTACGGTTTTTCAGGCGGAGGAGCGGGAACTTTAATGGGAGTGGGCGCAGCAGCGGGTGCAGCTTACTTTACGGCAACTGCCAATGCAGGGGCAGATGCAACAGCATTTGAAAAATTCAAAGAAGGTTGTCCTACTACATGCGCCTTGGCAGCAATGGCAGCGGTTTCATTAATCTCTAGTTTAAAGACAGCAAAAAAAGCTAGAGGAATAGAGGGCGATTTATCCTGTGCTAGCTCAAACTCATGTTTTAACAACGGCCAGGGTGATGGCAATGGACCGGGTAATAATCCTAATTATAATTTAAATCCTAACAATCCAGGTGACCGAGCATTAGTTGAGTTAGAAAGAAGATCAAATGCGGCCGATCGTTTTCTACAAGACCGTGAGCGTGAGGGTTACCGAATAGATCGCAACCGAGGTACAATCACCGACCCTAAGGGCAACCCGATCAACAGCGTAAATGCAGCGATGGATTCAGGCGGAATGAATCCACAGCAAAGAGCGCAAGCCGAGAGAGATTTAGCAGAGGCAGCAGCAGAGGGCGAGAGTCTTTTAAAAAGAATGGAAGAATACGATGAAGAAATCGGTGGCGGTGGCGGCGGTGGAAACGGCGGTAGCGGCTATAATCCTAGCTCTGCAGACATAAGAGCAATGAGATACCCAACACAAAGAGGAGCCTCTGATCCATCTGTTGCAGGTCTATCAGTAAATCACGGAGAAGATAGAATTGGAGTCGCTGGAGATAATATTTTTGATATGATTCACAGACGATATCAATCGCGTGCACCAGGAATGAACGGGCCTTAAGATTTAATATACTCTAGAGCTCTTTTAATTTTTTCGGTTAATTCAAGACCAGCATCTAATTGCAAACACGGTAAATCAATCGTCTGATCAATGTGATCTGTCGCTTTAAATTTTTCCCAACCTTCAGCACTAAGTTTGTTTTTATCTCGCGCCAAACCTCTTTTTTGTATCCGCTCTTTTAATAGATCCTCTTCGATGCAAAGCTCAATTACTTTTAGATCGCAATCAAACTTGTCAGAAATTTCAAGAACGCGAGACTTCCAATTTGGGCTAGCAATTAAGATGTGAGTCCACGGTAAATCTACGATTAAGCTAACACCATTAGAGAAGTTTCTTTCACAAAGAGAGAAAATAGCAGTTAAAACTTTTGGCTCAATGTTTTTAGTATATGAGGGTCCTCGATCATCTGGCGAAAAGGGCTCATCAATACAGTCTTTATCTATGACAGCAGTTCCTAGTGCATGCGCTAGCACATTCGCAAGAGTAGATTTTCCAGCCCCTGGTGGGCCACTGACTAAGATCCATTTCATCTCTATACCTTAGCCTATTAAATAAAGGTTAAACAAGATATTCTCGACTCGACTGAGAAAAATAGCTTTTAACTACCAATAACTAAACTTGATAAACTTTAACAGTCAGTAAAAAAGCATAAGCTATAATATGACGATAATTCATGGAGGAATTATGTTTAAAGGCATCTTAGTATTGCTACTTGGTATATCGCAGACGGCGATGGCATCCATCGACCATATGCTTAGTCTTTCGGATGAGACTATAAAGGATCAATATATTGTAAGGTTGGCAGGACCATTATCTTCTTACAATATGTCAGAGGTAGAGAAAACACTTGGGGTAAAAGTAATTCGTCAAATAAGCGTGCAGTCAAATGCTGTATTAGTAGAATCAAGCTCTCAAGACATGATGCAATCACTTGCAGTTAGTCCGCTAGTACAAAACGTATCACCAAATCAAATCGTTAGCATTCAGATGACACCAAATGATCCTGAGTTTGGAAAATTATGGGGCCTATATAACACAGGTAATAACGACCCAAGAGGAAGAGCTGGGAAAACTGGGGTAGATATTCGTGCGATGGAAGCATGGGACATAACCACCGGATCAAAAGATGTTGTGGTAGCGATCATTGACACTGGTGTTGATGCAAGGATTGCAGACTTAAAAAACAATATGTGGGTAAATGAAGCCGAGCTAAATGGTCAACCAGGAGTTGATGACGATGGCAACGGTTTTATTGATGATATCCACGGCTATGACTTTGTAAATAAAGATGGAGATCCAACGGATGATCATGGTCACGGTTCGCACGTGGCAGGTACAATTGCTGGCGAAGGAAATAACGGAATTGATGTAGCCGGTGTATCGTGGAAAGCACAAATCATGGGAGTTAAGTTTTTATCCGCATCGGGTTCAGGCACATTAGCAGACGCGATCTCTGCCATTGATTACGCAACTCAAATGGGAGCGATGATTTCAAATAACTCTTGGGGTGGCGGTGGCTACAATGCTGAATTACAAGCTGCCATTGAGCGCGCAAGTGCTGCTAACTCACTATTTGTTGTGGCAGCCGGTAACCAATCTAACAACAATGACAGTCAAGCATACTATCCATGTAGTTATGATGTTAAAAACGTATTGTGCGTAGCCTCTCTTGATTCAAACGGAACGATGTCAGACTTTTCAAACTATGGAGCTGAAAGAGTTGATGTTGCTGCGCCAGGAAGGAATATTCTCAGCACAACACCAGGTGGCTTACAAGTGTTCAGCGGAACTTCAATGGCAACTCCACATGTTGCTGGAGCTGCGGTATTACTTTTATCAGAGAACCCAGGAATGTCTCCTGAAGATATTAGAGCACGTATCATGGCTACATCTAAACCTAATTACAGACTAAAAGGTAAAGTGGCTAGTGGCGGTGTATTAGATGCTTATGCGATGTTAACAAACCAAACGCACCCAAGTGATCCAGAAGATCCAGCAAACTGGAACCAAATGGATTACCAGGTATCTAGCTCACACCCGTATGCTGAAAATGCAGAAGAAACTTACACAGTTGAAGTTCCAAACGCGACAAAATTTTCTTTATACTTTGAAAAATTTGATACAGAAGAAAACTATGACAAGGTTACATTTAAAGATGAAAATGGAAATGTCATTGCAGAGTGGAGCGGAACTCACAACAATGAGTTTTCGCCAGAGGTACAAGGTACAAAGTTAATCATAGAGTTAAAAGCAGATCACACTGTTCAAAGACATGGATTTGATATCACTAAGGTGTACTATCAGTAACCATTGAACTGCCGCTCACATTCTTGGGCGGCAACTTTTTAAATATAAATTAATATCCGTGAGTTTTTAAAAATACTTCAGCTTTTAAATTTACAAAGTCTGGCATATCTAACTGCGAGCAATGCGATCCGTAAGGGATGATTTGAAGAGCTGAATCCTGTATTTTTTCATGCATCTCTACCTGAAACGCCATTGGCGTTACATTGTCTTTGTTGCCCGCGATAATTAAGGTAGGGCAAGTAACAGTAGACAAAATGTCGGTAGCATCATAAGCCATCATATCTTCAAACAAAGTTAAAAACACATCTAGGGGTATGGCCTTAACACCCCTTAAGTAAACTTGAATATCGTTTAGATTTGTAAGCCTTAAATTAAAGCCTCCAGTCAATCCCATAAACGGCAATGCCAGCGGATTGTCTAAGGCGCTTTTCCATAAAAAATTAAATGTTTCTGGAAGCGAGTCATAGAACGCTTTGATTTTATGAAACGTTGGAACCATATCCATTCCAAACATTCCTTTGATTGGATTTTTGTGAAATCCGTTGATTAAAACCATATTGTTAATTTTTGATTTATAGTGAGTGTAAAACTCAAGAGCTACCTGCGCCCCAAAGCTATGGCTAAATAAACTCACGGACTCTAATTTTAAATGATCACAAACAGCAACAAAGTCTTTTGCAATGGCAGCGACGGTCATGTCCTCAATATTTTTTGGGACAGCAGATTTGTGATGCCCCCTATAGTCGACCAAAATCACCTGGTAGTTTTTAGAAAAAAAGGAAGATTGAAAGTGCCAGTGGTTCATTACACACACAATGCCGTAAGCCATTAAAATAGGGCGCCCCTCGCCAAGCACCTCATAGTATATTTCAGTGCCATCAAAGCTTTTTACGGTACCAGTCTGTTTTTTAACACCAATCATATTTTATTTCTCTATTTCAATTCTCACCTTGGTTTTTCCAAAGGATATGCTATCTCCGTCGGCTAACTTATTTTCGGATTTAGCAGGTGAATTGTTAACAGTGAAAAGGTCCGGGTACTCAGTTCTTAGTACTAAAGATTTTTTCTTTTCTTCGATAACAAAAAGCTCTTCTTTTTCAAAGTGCTCATGAAAAAATAAATCAAGGCTATCTTTCCCAGCAATCCGAGGACCGTAACACAACTTGTAGTTGGTACCATAGTCGGGGCCACTGATCACTTTTAAGTGAATACTATGAAAAAAGGAATAGGCCTCTTTGGGTTCATTCTTAGCTACTCGCTCGATTTGCTTTAAGTAATCGCTAAGCTCTTCTTCCCAAACATCGCCGGTATTCACATAAAAAATTTCAAAGGTGGTATCACCTAGTATAAAGCTAACGCCGTCCTCTAGTGGCAACCTAGAAACCGGGCTGCCATTATGGACAATCTTGTTTCTGGAGCCCTTATCGATGATAAAATATTGACCATCTTCCTCTGTTACCTCTGCATGGAGAGAGGACATTTTACTGTCTCTAATCAGTAGATCGGCGCTTTTTCGCCCAATGGTGATTCCTGCTCGCAATTTGAATTCTTCGCCCTGCCGTTTTCCTGAGAGAATTCGTATATTTAGACCCACGCTGCTTACTCCACGCTTTTATTATCTGACTGCTTGAGCTTAGGTTGCCTCTATGCTACAAGCTATTGCAATTAAATTATAACCACTATCCTTGCTCCTATCAAAAGTTATGGGGGCTAGTTTTAACCAGGAGGATATATGTCCAATACAGAAGTGATTCGCCCCTACGAAGGTGTGATTCTAATAAACGCCGATGCAACTGAAGATGTTCAAAAGAACCTTTTCAAGAAAAACAAACAAATCATTGCTGACCACAAAGGTGAGTTAAAAGTGGTTGAGACTTGGGGCAAAAGAGCTCTAGGTAACCCGATCGGCAAAAACAACAAAGCGATTTATTTTTACACTACATTTACTGCTAATCCAGATGCTGTTGCCGAGCTTGAGCGTACAATGCGTATTAACGAAGATGTTGTTCGTTTCATGCATACTCGTTTAGATGATGGCACAGACCTAACTAAGCACTTGCAAACATTCAAAGACTATTTGACTGCGTCTGCACAAAAGCAAAAAGACTTTGAAAGCAAGATGGCTAAAAAGGCAGAGCGCTTTACAGAAAATCGCAAAAAATTTAGAGATTAATTTCGGCCTACGATGAAGAATTTTTGGGGGATTCGTCTTAGCCATTTAATGCTATTGCTCACTGCCGTTTTTTTGTCGGTGGGCATATTCGTATTGGCGACGATACCTTTATTTTTACTTCGAATTAGCCTGGGTGCTAGCAGATACATTGCGCTTGTTAGCGTGACAACAATAGCTATGCTTTTTTCTCAATCCTCAATAGCATGGATACCATTTTTAATAGCAGCTACGCTGGTGGGTTTGTACCAACACGCAAAAGACTTGGACTGCGAGTTATTGCAAGCGGGCTTGGTTAGTATCCTAGGAACTACAGGCCTCTTTTCATTTTTCTTAGGTTTATTTGTTCACATTACAGATTTAGACCTGTTGACATTGGTAAACACAAAAACCCAACAATTTTTAGTAACGCTAAAAGAGGTACAACCTAACCTTACGATAGACCTTGATACGCTGGTAACCCAAATACCCTCAGCGGTTGTAATGATTTTGCTTTTCAGTCTGTGGTTTGGCCTTTTGGGACTAAAATACCTAGCTAAAAATGACAGAATTAAGACGTTACATGGCATTACTAGTCAAAAACTGCGACAAATTAACAGCACAAAACTGAGAGATTTTGAGCTGCCAGGCTTTGTAATTTGGATAGCGCTACCCGTTATCGCGATAACGTTTATTGAGTTCGATTTGGTAGAGATAAAAATGATCGCCGGCAACATATTGAACATTTTGCTGATACTTTATTTTTTTCACGGACTATCGATTATTGCTGTATTTTTTCGCGCCTCTGAGGTAGGGATATTCTGGCGAGTGTTTTGGTATATTGTTTTAACGGTGCAAATGTTCTTATTAGTTAGTAGCCTGGGTTTTGCAGATTTTTGGATGAACTTTAGATCTAAGATTAACAAGAAGCCCGCCAAAACAGTTTAATAAAATTGATACAAGGAGAGTCAGATGAAAGTTATTTTAAACGAAGACGTTAGAAACTTAGGAAAAGTTGGTGACCTAGTTCGCGTAGCAAGCGGATATGCTAGAAACTTTTTATTTCCAAGAAAATTAGCGATGAGCGCAACTGAAAAGCGCGAAAAAGAGTTTACTCATTTAAAAAACATTGCTGAAAAGAAAAAAGCAAAAGCACTAACTGAAAAGAAAGAGCAAATTAAGCAAATTTCTGGCCTTACTTTAACTTTCACTAAGCGTGCTGGCGAAGAAGACAAAATTTTTGGTGCTGTAACTACGGCAGACATTTCAAATAAACTATACGATCTAGGATATTCAGTAGATAAGCGCGAGATCGATATTCCTGAAGCTATTAAGTTTTTAGGTCAACACAAAGCTGTTGTTAGCTTTGGTGGCGGTTTAGAGACTGACGTAAAAATCAATGTAGAGAGAGAAGAGTAGAATAGCTTAGGGGGATATTGTGCAAGAAAGACTTCCGCCCCATAGTTTGGAGGCAGAAAAGTCCGTGCTGGGGGGTCTTTTAGTAGACCCATCATCCATCGATTTAGTACAAAATCGACTGTCCCCCACTGATTTTTATAAACCATCACATGCAGTAATTTTTGAAGCCATCTTATCGTTGGTTTTAAAATCTGAAAACGTAGACTTCTTAACAGTTTCTCACTTACTAACATCTAAAAATCAATTGTCTCAGGTGGGTGGGGCTGCTTATTTGGCCGAGCTTGCTGAAGCAACACTTGGAGCGGCAAACCTAGAGAGCTATGTAGAGATCGTAGCAAACACGTCTCTTCTTAGAAAACTAATTACAACCTCTCAGAAGATGGCTGACCGTGCGTTTAAAGGTGATTATGAGTCGGTAGATGCATTTTTAAATGAGGTTGAGGCTGAGATTTTTAAGCTTTCAGAAAACAACAACAAGGAAGACCTTGTTAAATCTGCGGACATCGTAAAAGACGCGATCAACAAAATTGAAGAGTTATATAAACGTAAAACAGATATCACTGGTATTGCCACCGGCTTTAAGGACTTAGATAAAATCACAGCTGGTCTTCACGGTGGTGAACTTATTATTATTGCGGCTCGTCCTTCAATGGGTAAAACAGCATTTAGTTTGAACTTGGCTCAGCACATGACATTGAGAGAGAAAAAGGCGGTAGCCTACTTCTCACTAGAAATGGGTAAAGAGCAGCTTATGATGCGTATGCTGGCCTCAGAAGCCAAAATTGACATGGGACAATTACGTGTAGGTCGTGTAGCTGATACAGCTTGGCATGATCTAATTACGGCGGCTTCAAAACTATCTGAAGCAAAGTTTTTTGTAGATGAAACCTCAGCGCTAAGCCCATACGAGTTAAGAGCCAAGTGTCGAAGATTAAAATCTCGTGTTGGATTGGACTGCGTAATTGTCGATTACTTGCAGCTAATGGAAATAAAAAGACCTTCAGAAAGCCGAGAAAGAGTGATCTCGGAAATTTCAAAAACATTAAAAGAAATAGCAAAAGAACTAAGTATTCCTGTAATTGCACTTGCACAGCTTAACCGTGGTGTGGAATCCAGAACAGATCGTAGACCCATGCTTTCAGATCTACGTGAATCGGGTTCTATTGAGCAGGATGCGGATATTATTATGATGCTTTACCGTGATGAGTATTATGAAAAAGAATCATCAGAATATAAAGGCCAAGCAGAAGTACTAATAGGAAAGCACAGAAACGGTCCGACCGGTATGGTTCGATTAGCATTTAAAGCAAATACAGGTTCATTTTTGGATATTGCTTCTTCGGGCTATACTCCGCCTCCACCAACAGAAAAAGAGGCCAAAGTTGAAATGCCAAGAAGAAAAGGTCCAGTTAAGAACTTCGCCCCAGGCGTAGACACATAGGTCTAGTTTTACAAAAAAATATAGAAATTACGCCCAATCAATAGATTTAATATAACCAAATTCGCAGAGGTTGTGTCTTTATAACAAGACTAGCCTTTGGCACGGATGCCAGAAAGGTTATAAGCAGGAGGCTTTATGGGTCTAATTCAAGAAATAGTCGATCACAGCGGACTACCGGAAGACATCATCAAGCACGAAATTATAAGCTATATAAAAGAACGTGGTTTTGATCCAAATACAGTTGGAATCGAAGAAATACGTTTTATCTTAATGGAATATCTACAGAAAGTTTTATTTGGAAATAACTATGAGTGGAATCAAAGCGAGCTGTAGAATACAGCTCGCAGATAGTAAGGAACTAGTTTAGCTCTTTACGGTTGATTTGGTAGTGGTCCATTTTCTTTTTAAGAGTGTTACGGTTGATCCCTAGGGCCGCAGCAGTCTTAACTTGGTTGCCGTTGTGGGCTTTAAGAGTAAGCTCGATTAAAGGCTTCTCTACTTGCTCCATAACAACGTCATATAGACCAGATAGTTCTACCTGAGTGTCTTTTTGTTGTTGAAATAGTACTTCTAGCTTGCTCTTAACCAGCTTTTCAAGGCTTACGTTTTGAAGATTAGCTACAAAAAGATTGTTTGATTGGTTTCCTAAAATTGTACTCATCTATACCTTCTCTTTTTGATATGTGGGTTACATGATTATTGAATTGGCTATTTGATATACAGAAGCTGTCATAAGATCAAGCTTGTTTGTAAAAAATATTTTTTCTGAAGCACCTAATCAGACGCGCCAGTTTGTAAAAAAACAGTTGATTTCCCTTAAAAACTGCCTCGCTAGACTTAGGTTCATCGTAGATACACAGGACTGGCACTTTCTTTAGTATTTACGTAAACTTTTCATATGTCACAACTACTTAAAAAATTTAAAAATGATATATTTGGCGTACTCTGGCTGGCTCTAGCCGTATTTATTGCGCTTTCATTATTTAGCTTTCATCCAGAAGACCCCTCATTTAATAGTATTGGAGCTGATTTTCAAAAAGTTCATAATTTTTGTGGCTACTTCGGAAGTTTTTTAGCGGATATTTTATTTCAAAGCGTGGGAATTTGTTCATGGCTACTAGTGGTAGCGCTAGGCCATAAAGCATTTACAATATTTAGTGGAAAAACTCGTGAAAAGCCGATGGCCGAGCACGTTATCTCAGTACTTTTTGTATTGTCATACGCATCTCTAATCGCGCTTTATACTGAAAGCAGTAAAATTTATCAGGATCAAATCTATTGGAGCGGTGTTTTAGGAAATATTATCACACAGTCTCTCATCAGGGTTTTTAATCCAGCTGGTGTAGCTGTAATTTTATGGACATCTACAATCGTGTTTACACTTTTACAATTTCAAAAGCCTCTTAGTTTTTTTTACAAACATCCGCAGCGCCTTTGGCTCTCGATATATCATGATTTACGCGATAAATTTACAATATGGTGGAAAGCAAGAAAGCTTATGCAAGTTGTGAGTAAGAAAAGAAGTGCGCAGCCAGCTTCTCATACAGTTAGGGCACAAGACCCAATAGCTATTAGTGAAAACAAAAGCCTTTTTGCTGACAACCAATCAAGCGAGAGCACAGTAGAGGAAGAAAGCTACTTACCGCCGATAGCTCAGGATATGCAGCCTTTAAAAAAGCGCAAAGTGGTAATGAAGAAAAAAGTTTCTAGGAACGTTGAAAATTGGGAGCTACCAAACATTAAGATGTTAGAAGACCCACCTGATACAGCAGTAAAGGTAGATCCAGCCGAAATAAAAAGAAAAACTGCCTTACTGGAAGATAAACTAAAGCAATTTTCTGTAAACGGTAAGGTCGTAGGTGTTTTGCCTGGGCCTGCGGTAACACTATTTGAATACAAACCTAATGTGGATGTTAAAATCTCTAAAATTACCGATTTAGCAGATGATCTATCACTAGCTCTTAGCTCAGAGTCAGTTCGTATCATTGCTCCGATTCCAGGTAGAGATGTGGTTGGTATAGAAACTTCAAACACAAAAAGAGAAACCGTATTTTTAAAAGAGATTGTAGCAGATGAAGAGTTTTGGTCTGAAGAAAAGGCGCTGCCACTAGCTTTAGGGAAGCAAGCAAACGGTGAGCCGCAAATCGTGGATTTAAGAAAAATGCCACACTTGATGGTGGCGGGTAGTACCGGTTCAGGAAAATCTGTGTTTGTGGTGTCATGCTTAACGGGTCTTTTGTTTAAACACTCACCGAAGACACTTAGGTTAATTGTTGTCGATCCAAAGCAGGTTGATCTGGCAGCTTTTCACAAAGTGCCGCACTTGCTGATGCCGCCAATCTGTGAAGCTAGAAAAGCAGTGGTTGCGCTTAAGTGGTCAGTAAAAGAAATGGAAAAGCGCTATAGATCTATGTCACGATTTGGTGCCAGGAACCTAGAAGAGTATAACGACAAAATTAAAAAATTGACGAGCGAAGAACTAGAAGAGCATCAGCAAATAAATGATGATCTGATAGAGGCAAATAAGCAGCACGAAACATATCACTTTCAACAGCTTCCGTACATAGTTGTTGTGATAGAAGAGTTTGCCGACCTAATGACTGTTGATAAAGGTAATGTAGAGTCATTAGTGGTAAGGTTAGCGCAAATGGCAAGAGCAAGTGGTATGCATTTAATTTTAGCGATGCAGTCACCTAGAAAAGATGTAGTTACAGGATTAATTAAAACAAATATACCAGGGCGTATTTCATTTAAAGTGGCGTCAAAAATGGATAGTCGTATCATCCTAGATGAGGGCGGGGCCGAGAGATTATTGGCTAGAGGGGATATGTTATATCTAGCGCCGGGAGTTGTTAAGCCTCAGCGTCACCATGGACCATGGCTTTCAGAAAAAGAAATAAACGACATTATGAATTTCTGGTCAGCACAATCAGAGCCTGATTATGAAGCGGATGCGCTGAAAATGATGGAAGGTAGCGGAGGATCTATGATGAGCCTAGATCCAAGCGACATGAGTGGTGATGATGTAGATCCTGAATCGGATGATAGATACCAAGAAATCTTAACTTGGATTGCGACTCAAAAAGGTGTTAGTGCCTCTTTGCTACAGAGAAGGTTTAGGCTCGGTTATCCAAGAGCTGCCAGAATGATAGAGGTCTTTGAAGCTGAGGGAGTGGTTGGTCCACCAAATGGCAGCAAACCTCGCGAAGTTTTAATCAACAAAGCCCCTAATCCTTAGCTTGACGTAAAGTGGCTGAGGATTAAAATAGGGCCATGATATTATTAATTTTTCTATTTGCATTCAGCGCAACAGTACAAGAGAACCACGAAGATATTATCAAGAAGGCGCAAACGCTTGCTCTGCAAAGAGACCGTGAGAAAGCGCTACAAATACTTCGCTTTTCTGTAGAAAAAGAAAATCAAAATAAAGCTGCGGCTAAAAAATTAGTATCATCCATGAATAAAATTGGTGAGATGCTATTCACCGAAAAAGGTCAGCAGTTGCTAGAAACGGCAGAATCACTTGTCGCAAACGACACAAAACAAGCCATAGATGTTTATAAAGAAGCCTTAAAAATAGAAGAGGGCAACGTGCTAATAGAGGCCAGGATTGCCAGAGCGCATATGCTATTGGATGAGTGCGATTCAGCAGCCTCACAGCTAGAGTCACTTCTATCAAACCATCCTTGGCACGAGGCGGGATTGTTTTTGCAAGCACAGGCCTCTGTATGCAAAAAATCAATATTTATTCCCAACAGTATGCAAATTGCGGCGGTTGGGGGTGGCTTAGAAAGCTTTTACATTATTGCGGCCTCTCTCTATGTAAACAAGGAGTATGCAAAGCTAGTAAAAGAAATGGATATAGCCATAAAAAAATTTCCTGAATTTAGCGAGTTTTACTGGTTTCGATCAGAGGCAAGTGCTGGTTTGAGCCAAGATAACTCAAAAGACATCGAAAAGTATAACGAGTTGTGCAATTCAAAGTCTTCATCGTTGCCCCCTATAAAAAACTTGGTATATTCCTGTAAGAATAAGGAATCAGAATGAAGTTAGTCCTAATATGCTTAGCAGCAACATTGTTTTTAGTTTCTTGCGGAATCAAGGGAGACCCTGTTCCTCCTACAAAGCCGTTTGATTGGGGACAAGACAATCAAACGAAAAAGAAGACCAATGATGGAGAAAATTAACTTTTTTAAATATCAGGGTGCAGGCAACGATTTTATTATTATAGATGACCTGCCAAATGACACGCTTAAAACTTCTGCCCAAGAGCTTAGTAAAAAAATTTGTGATAGACATTACGGTGTTGGCGCAGATGGTCTTGTTATCATAAAAAAACAAGACGACATGTTTGCGTGGGATTTCTTTAATTCAGACGGTTCATTTGCGGCTATGTGTGGTAACGCTGCTAGATGCGTAGCTTTGCACATATATAAAGAGCAACACTTGGCGAGCGCGGTATTACAAACAGGTGCCGGCTTGGTAGGTCTTAAAAAAATTGAAGACAAATTTTCTGTAGAGATGCCGCCGTATAAAAACTTTGAACAAGTAGAAGAAAATGTTGTGTATGTTGATACAGGGGTTCCACACTTTGCTGTAGAGGTTCATAAAGATGAAGATGTCTTCTCTTATATTAAAGAATATCGATGGCATAAGATGGCCGGGGAGTACGGCGCCAACGTAAGTTTTTATTACAAAGAAAATGACACCTACATAGCCAAGACATTTGAAAGAGGAGTAGAAGGGTTTACTCTAGCTTGTGGCACTGGGGCAGCAGCTTGCGGTGTCGCCATTTTTAAAAAATCAAAACAAAGCCAAGTTCCCATTTCGATGCCAGGCGGAAACTTAACGGTACAAATTGTTGATGAGAAGCTATTTTTAATCGGATCTGCTGAGCGTATATGCCAGGGAGAGTTTTATGTATAAACCGCAAGGAATTATTACGGCGTTAATCACACCGTTTAAAAATCAGAAAGTTGATTTTAATTCACTGAAGAAATTAATAGATTCACAAATCGCCGGAGGAGTGCAGGGTTTTGTTGTCAACGGGACAACAGCAGAAAGCCCAACGCTAGAGCCGAATGAAGTTGAAGAAATATATCTATTTGTAAAAAAACATGTGCCCAAAAACTTTCCGATTATTTTAGGAACAGGATCTAATTCAACAAAAAAAACGATCGAGGCAAGTCTGCGCGCTAAAAAGTGGGGAGCAGATGCTGCTCTTGTTGTAGTTCCATACTACAACAAGCCTACACAAGAGGGTTTGTTACAGCACTTTACGGCAGTTGCCAATGAAGCCGATGTTCCACTGATACTCTATAATGTTCCGTCAAGAACGGTTACATCAATGAGCGCAAAAACTTGTGCTGCTTTAAGTAAGCACAAGGCCATTGTTGGTATTAAAGAAGCTAGTGGCGACATGTCTTTGGCTAAAGATATTGTTGATACGGTTGAGGCAAACTTTTCTCTTCTAAGCGGTGATGACGGAACCTTCTTGCAACAAAGTCTTCTGGGCGGAGTAGGCTGCATTTCTGTTTTGTCACACGTTATACCAAAAGAAACAGTAGAAGCATTAAATAGCGCGGTAAAAAAAGATTCTTCGGTTGTAGAGAAATTCAAAAAATATGAGATGCTAACAAACTTACTTTTTAAAGAACCTAACCCTGCTCCTGTAAAATACATTTTAAAAAAGATGGGAATTATTGAGTCGGATGAACTTAGGTTGCCGTTAGTGACTTGCACCGCAAGCTTGGCAGGTGAGATCGATAAAGAGCTAGAAAGGTTAGAGATAATATGAAGTTTTATCTAATAGGCGCTACTGGTAGAATGGGCGGTGAAATTTTATCGGCAGCAAAAGAATCAAATGATATTTGTGTAAAAGGATTTTCTAGTAAAGATCAACTTGCATTTGCGGAAGCGGCAGATGTGGTGATTGATTTTTCGTCCCCAGAAACATTTTCGACAGCACTCGACCTGTGTGTAAAAAATAAAATAGCATTTGTATCTGGCACAACAGGTTTAAAGCAAGAGGCGTTCGATAAATTAAAAAAAGCAAGCGAAGCCATACCAGTTTTATGGGCTGCAAACACAAGTCTTGGTGTGCAAGTCGTTAAGCAAATGTTTCAAAACTTAAAAGATATAAAAGACTGGAGCTTTCATATTTCAGAAAGCCATCATATACATAAAAAAGATTCACCATCAGGAACGGCACTGGTACTTAAAAAAGAACTAGAGTCTGCCCTAGGAAAAACAATTCCTGATTGTACTGCGATCAGAGGTGGTGGAATTTTTGGAGAGCATACAGTTCACATCATGGGTCCATCTGAAACGATCACGATACAACACACGGCACTTTCAAGAAAACTCTTTGCCGAGGGTGCCTTAAAGGCAGCTAAATTTGTTACACGTAAAAAAGCAGGCCTTTACACTATGGCCGATGTTTTAAAGGGGTAATGTGGAACGCGGAGCTCTACTTTCTATTGTACACAATGGAGCAAAAAACTTAAATCAATTGCAAGCTATTCAGAAGGCTATCCATCAGGCCGTGCGCATTCAAAAAGTTTCCTCTATTTATGAAGTAAAAAGTGACTTTACAGAAAGTCATCAGCATACAGATGCCGTTACTTTTATGGGACAAAGTCTTTGTTATGTTGTTCATGTATACTTTGATGGCGAGACCAAAGATCTTCATAGGGTTGTAAAAACAATTGAGCAGCAGGAAAATTCAAAACTAGAAAAAGAGTTTGTACAAATAGAACTGCTTTGCCACGAAGATGAAATACTAATGTTGCCAACCCTTACATTGCCTCATCCGGGTTTACATCAAAAAGCGGAGTATTTAGTGCCAGCTAGTGAAATTTTGCCAGGTTATGAGCATCCAATTATTGAACGAAGCCTCTTGCAAATAGAATCAGCTGACAAATACAAAGGAAAGGTGTATTTTTATGCGCAGAGCAAAAACCTCGTGGATTTTACAACATAAGTGAATCAAGGTATCGTTCATTCAACTAGGAGTTCGTTATGAAGTTTTTCATAGATACTGCTGAAATCGAAGAAATAAAAAAAGCTAACCAAAGAGGTTGGGTGGATGGCGTAACTACAAATCCAAGCCTGATCGCTAAAAGCGGCAGAGATTTTGTAGAAGTCATTAAAGATATCGCCTCTGTTGTAAAAGGCCCAATCAGTGCCGAAGTTATAAGTCTAGACGCAGAGGGCATGTATAAAGAGGGTCTTGAGCTAGCAAAAATCTCTGAAAACATAGTGATTAAAGTTCCCATGACAGAAGAAGGTCTAGTGGCAACGAGAAGGTTTGCTGCTGACGGTATCAAAACAAATGTAACATTAGTATTTTCGCCTATTCAAGCGCTTCTGGTAGCAAAGGCAGGGGCGACATATTGCTCTCCATTTGTTGGTAGATTAGATGATATTGGAACAAACGGGATGGATTTGATAGCTCAAATAGTTGAAATCTATCGCAATTACCATTTCAAAACTGAAATTTTAGTAGCAAGCATTCGAAATCCTGCTCATATACTAGAGGCGGCCTTGATGGGTGCGCACGTAGCTACGATTCCTTTTAAAGTAATGCAGCAGTTGTGTAATCATCCACTAACGGATAAAGGTATTCAACAGTTTCTAAAAGACTGGGAATCAGCTAAAAAATGAGTACTCATAGATACTCATTTGGCTACCTTCTATTGACCTTAGTCCTTATCTCTTGTGCTACAGGTTCAAAGCTAGGTGATCTTGACTATCCAATTAACTATATTCACGACGCCATTAAGCAAAACCTGCCAGCGCCAATTTCATCTGTAAGTGAAAACGGAAGAAACTATTCGACCAAAGCCTATGCCGTGCCTCTCTATTATCGTCGAAAGGCGCAGGTTAAAAAGGGGCCTCCTGCCGAGAGAGCCTATGCGCGTGTAAGTATTAATGAAATCACTAGACCTTACACTCTAAATATTAAAATCGATATAGAAGAATTGGTCAGCGGCCCACGCGAAAAACCAAGATATGTGATTTGCTGTCGCAATCCTGAGATGGAAAATGAGCTTGCTCAAAAGATTAAAGACTACCTAGTCAAACGTTATAAAAAGACTAACGTTATTGACGACTTTCGCGCTTTCTAAATACAATTAAATGGATAGTAATTGAATACTCAACTTCGAATGGAATCGATAGATTGAACAACACGAAGCTGCCACTACTACTATATGCCGTCATCACTCTGTTTGGTGTGTCCACACAAAACTTTGATTTCTATTATTTTCAAGAACCGCTTACGGTGAGTTTCGAAAAAACATCATTAGCGTTGGCGGCACTTAGAGACACGCAAGTTGATGAAGAACAAGTAAGCCTGTCATTCAATACACTTTCTTCTGAAGATTTAAGCCAACAATCTGTGGTTATGGCAGCTAGTGCACCATCAGGTCCACGCGTTATTACTTTTGAAGAAGGGGTGACGGTAAGTAAAAGCGAAATCCTAATGGTTAAGAGACAAATTGATAAAGACAACATGATTGGAAAAATTGCCGCAAATCTTACCCCACAACAAACCACGCGGCTCTTACAAGCAGGCGATGTAGATCAAATACTTTTTGAAGATTGGTCACAGCCAAGCATAGAGGAAGAAGTAAAAAAATACATCTGGGAAGATGGAGCGACAGAAAACACGAGCATTACTGAGAATAAAGAAAAAATATTCAATGATTTATCAATGGCATTAGAAAACACAGAGAAACCTACTCTTATTATCAATAGCGGTAGGTTAACTGAGCCGACTGATAAAACAACATATGTTCCAACAAATCTACTTGTAAAAAATGAATATACAAAGCCACCAAGAACTCCGGACACAGGTAAGGGTTTCGACAGTATAGAGCCAGGCAACGGTAAATCACTTTTGGGTGATGATACAAACAAGGCTCAGGTTTTAAAAGGTACCTTTGAATTTACAAATGGCATGGGGTTTTTATTTGGGCAACAAGATCTGCAGATTGTTCATGAAATTGATGGTGTAATTTACGATAAGGGATTCATAAATTGGTCAAGTGCCACTTTTGAAATTCCTATTTCTAATTTAGTGGGCGAAATAAAAGCGGTAGTGATTGACCGAGACGGTTTTGTGGTTGGAGAGGGTGAAATACCTCTAGAAGGACTTCCCAATGACACCTATGAGCTATCAGGTTTTCATATTCCACTTGCTCCAAAGTATAACGGTTTAAATATTCAAACTATATCGGCCTACTCATTTGACGATTATATTGAAAAATCACCTAACGTGAATATAAGCCAGCCAATGGAGCCAGCAGTATACTCAACAGATTACGAAGGTAAAATTGAAAACAAGTTAATTAAAAATGGTTCACAGCAAAATCTACAGTTTAAAGGTTACGGAAACTGGACAACTACAAAGTATATAGAGGCAGGCGAAAAAGTTTTTGTGCATATGTTTGAAGACTCGATGGTAAACGCTTTACTAGAAACTTTAAAAGAGCAAGGCTACTCTAAGGGCTTAGTTGGTAATCATGGAATTGTTTGGGGCAAGATAAAGAATTTTAAAGACGCCAGTGGGGTTATGGTAAAAATCACCGATCAAGATGCGTTTGGACCAGCGTACTTAAACCACGCCTATCTGCCTCAAAAAGATTTGTACGCTACTACTAAAAACGGATATTTTATTTTCGCAGGTGTCACTCCAGGTATTCATAGTGTCTCGTTTGAGTATCAAGGAAAAACAATTCAAAGAAGTATAGAAGTATTTAGACAAAACATAACATATTTAGATGTAGAAATGGATAATGTAGTTGAGCAAAAAGTAACGTTCTTTGATGGAGACACTAAATCAGAGACAAGTCTTGAGGTCTACATACCGGGATCAACAGTTGTGGCTGCACCATCTAATCCAATGAAGATAAAGTCTATTAGATCATCAGCATATAACATTCTAGAGTTTAAAGAAAGAGAAGGGCGCTTTACGTATAGAGTGAATTTGCCGAGCACTCAAAAAAGAATACAAATTAAATACCTTGGTACGGATAAACTCTCTCAAGTGCTTAACGCTAAACTATTTTCGAATGCAATCATTGGTTTTGTTGAACCCGGAGAGTTTTCAGGAATTTTCTTAAATAATTATGAGCTCACAGAAAAGCAAATGGTTTACTTTGATATAGAATCTAAGATTATACCATCTAATCAGCTAGTAAGCAGATGGAAAGAAATTGTGGGCTTTATGATATATGACATAGCGAACGGTTCGCAGAGTATTCAAATATTTGATGAAAAAGGAATCGTTACACAGTATGAGGTTCTAACAGGAAATAAAACAGTTAATATACTTCCAAGGTGGAATTAATTCTTACTTGTTTCAGATGGAACAATGGATCCAACAAGCACCGGGTCAAGATTGGTAAAAATAGAATCCTGATATCTCTCAGCAAAGAGCGATGCTAAAAAGCAGGCGTAAAAATTTTGAGAAGCGAAACCAAATCTTTTGCTATTATACTTTTCTAAAATTTTTCCTAAATCCGACGATTTAACAAGCTTTACAGCTTTTTTAATACCACCCGGCCCGTGGTTGTAGGCAGTGATAGATAAAGGCCACTCTTTTAAAATAGAATGTTTTTCTTTTAATAGTTTTGCGGCAACGCGTGTAGAAGAAATAATGTCAGATCTACCGTCATGCTTTTTGTTTAGTATTCCGAATTGCTTGGCAATGTAAGGCATGATCTGCCAAACACCAGAGGCTCCGACCTTAGAATAAGCACTTACGTCAAAACTACTTTCAACCAAGGGAATTCTTGTTAACTCTGGAGGTAGGCCGTAAGAAATAAAAATCTGTTCCATCTTTGGCAAGTGTTCAGTTGACCTTACTAAGCCGGCTTGGAAATAATTTTTTTGACCTGTTTGCGATCTAAGTCTTTTTGCCGCACCCTTTATGCTAGCGCGTGGATTTCTAAGGCCAGAAAACTTTTTAAAGATTTCATACTCTTCTGTGTTTAGGGCTTTGTAGTTTTTCTTTTTAGAAAGCGAAATCAAAATTTTAGATATGTGTTTTCTTGTCGTAACGATTAGTTTTTGCGATTCGTGATACTTAGTCCACTTGTGTTTTTTAGGCTGGCTTAATACTGGCGTAATATCCACAACTTTGTAGATAATCCATGGGCTATCTGAATCATGAAAGACAATGTGGTTTGAGTCATATTGGGTGTATATATCGTACCAAAAGCTAACTCTGTTATATAAGTTGTCTGGAATTTGAAAATCATCGCCTACGCGTTTTTCGATGTCGTTTAAAACCTCTCTCTTAGAGAATAAAAAAGTGGACTTTGAAAGGTTTAATGGATCTTGCAGTATTGGGCGGTTATCAATAAACACAAGGCTTCTAAGGCCGATGTTTTTTGTAGATGGCTTTAATAAGTTGATTTCAAATAGACTGGCATCAATTGCATCGTCAAGCAGGCGAGCCCTTGGTTCTGTAGAAACCGTAAATATGTCTTCTATATCTGCGGGTATATCTAGCGCAAATAAAGAGTTTATAGATAAGCTTAAAAATGCAATTAGTAACATATAGTACTAAAAAGCAAGGATCATACCGGCTAAAACGAATCTATTGATTGTCAGGGCAGATATGAAGGACTAGGTACTAGGTACTGTATAAGTCTTTTACATTTGAATAAAAAAGCCGATCATCAAAAAGATGATCGGCCCAAGAAAGATTCTGTGTATTAAATTATTCGCCTAACTCAGCTGGGTCAAAGTTGATAGAGATAGAGTCACCTTCTGCAGGCACAGCGCTACCATAAAATTTAACACTGTTTGTAGACTCAATATAATCCCATCCATTTGTATTATTCTTCGCAACAG
>JAGRAL010000024.1 GCA_020434605.1 Bdellovibrionales bacterium | reverse complement strand
TATGGGGTTATGGCGCAACAAAACTAGGGCCAGCAAAGAAGTAAAGTCTCTAGCCAATAAACACATAGCGGAGCTGGAGTTCAAAATCAAAGAAATGCAGGAAATGGTAGATAACCTTGTGAAGCTTTCGCGCAATTGCCACGGCGATGACCGCCCTGAATGTCCAATTATAAGTAGCCTAGAGGGCAAAAAATAAAAATTTAAGAAGAGAGTAAATACAAAGAGAGTCCTTAAATCAAAGATTAGATATTAATAACTAAATTTCGTGGACTTGTGTTCCCAAGTCTCACACGCCGCAACAAATGTTCGTTTAGCTTTCACTACAAAAAAGCTTTTGACTGAAGTGCCTCTAGCCGTGAATGATGGGTGCATTCACGGGAGATATCATGAAGCTATTAATACTTAGTCTTATTTGCGGTTCTTATTTTGCTAACGCCAGCGAAAAAATGGCCTATATGTACGAAAGTGCGAACCACGAAAAAAGTTTGTGGATCCAAGACAGCAGGTCGGCCACAAAAGTCGATGTTGGTTTTGATTTTGCGATCTATCCGTTTTTAGCCAAAGATGCTAGCGAGATAGCATTTGTAGCTGGAAAAAATGAACGCGAACTAAATGTATATCTTAAAAACTTGCAAACAGGGGAGCAAACGCAAATCACCAATACAGCGGGCTTTGTTTTGCATCCGCATATATCAGCAGACAAAACATATCTAACGTATTCAGAGTTTGTGGATGGTAAAAATCAAATTCAAATTTTAAATCGTAAAACCAATGTGACCACATCGATTGTATCAGATGCATCTTTATATTTTCCAAAGCTATCCAGCCACGGAACATTTGTGGTGTATCAAAAGTCTATTTCAAATGACAAAAAACAAATTTGGATGGATACCCTTGATCCAAAGACAAGCACACTTCTGACTACAGATTATGAAAAATGTATGGCCCCTAACCTAAACTTTGATGACTCACAGTTATTGATGACTTGTTTTAAAGGGGAGCAGTGGAACGTTTATAAAATGGATATGTCCACTAAAAAAGTGGAACAGCTTACATTTACTAGTGAAGAAAGTTTTGCTCCAACTTTTGATCGTCATAACAATGTTATTTTTGCCTCAAACCCTAAGGGAAATTTTGAATTGTATAAACTAAACCGCAATGAACTTACTGGCACTTACTCTGAAGCTGTGCTGATTGCTAAAATGCAAGGCGATTTATACGCTCCAAGTATTAGTGGAGATTTATCGTATACCCACAGTCTACCAACACAAATCCCTATGCCAGCTAGGTCTTCTTTTGGGGCAGCAAACATTGGGGACAAAATTTATTTATTCGGTGGTCACCAAGGGCAAGAGCACACTTACCCTGAAGAAAGTTTTTTAAACCGTGTA
Organism: Bdellovibrionales bacterium; assembly: GCA_020434605.1. Lineage (GTDB taxonomy): Bacteria > Bdellovibrionota > Bdellovibrionia > Bdellovibrionales > UBA840 > JAGRAL01. The sequence goes on along the minus strand of JAGRAL010000024.1, from coordinate 4,632 downwards.
GACATATATGATATCAACACAAAGACTTGGACAGAAGGTCAACCGAGACCTATTAAAGCTCACGGTTACGATGTAGAAACTTGTGGTGATAATTTATATGCGTTTGGTGGTTTTATGTATTCTACCGAGCACAAGCCAAACTGGAAGAGCTCTGCTCGCATTGATCGCTACAACCCAAAGACAAATCAATGGACACATGTTGGTGATATGCGAGAGCCTAGATCATCAAATGTGGTGGCAAAAGTTGGGTCAAAAATTTATTTGATCGGTGGGTGGGATAGCACACCAAAATCTGAAAATGATTTTGAGGGTAAGTTTCACTCTACAATCGAAGTTTTTGACTGCAATACAGAAAAACTAGACGACTATGAAATTGAAATGCCTAAGCCACTTCGCCGTGCTTTTACTGGCATTGTAAAAGACAATAAAATTTTATTAGTTGGTGGTTTAGGTGTAGGAGCTTCACACTTTGAACTATTAAACAATGTAACCGAGTTTGACCCACAAACAATGACATTTAAAGACTTAACACCGCTTCCGTTTGCGACCTTTGCTCCAGCAGCAGGGATCTTAGATGGTAAGATGCATGTTTTTGGCGGGATGTTTAAAATCAGTGAATACAACTACGAGTATGTAAACCACATCTACAACCTAGAAAATGAATCTTGGTTTCACCTAGGCCGCTACATGACCGAAGCTAAGGGCTTTTCGATGGTTCTTGAAATTAAAAACCAACTTTGGGTTTTAGGTGGTCATTCGTATGATAACGATTCGGATTCGCCGGTTTCAACGATAGAAGTTTGGGGTAAATAAGGCATTGATTTAAGAGCAACCATAGCTACTAATGTTGCTCTTATTGTAGTTTTTCCAATGGCTTGACCTTAGTAAAAGCTATTGATACCTCTTGTACATCTTATCTTAAATTAAAGGTGTATTTACTATGGCTTGGAATCAAACAGACAAAGAAAACTGGTTTAAAAAACAAGAAGTTAAAAGATCATATAAAAATGAAGTGGTTAGTAAAATACTGCCACTCGCTAGTGATTTTGATGTGTCCACATATGGGGCCTTGTCTATAAACCCAGATGCATACCCTTTGTATCTGTTAAAATCCAAGCACTTCGATGCTAATAAAAAAACAATTTTAGTCACTGGCGGTGTGCATGGTTATGAAACTAGCGGTGTTCATGGAGCACTTTCTTTCGCCAAAAAACTAGCTGGGCAATATCAAGATAGATTTAACTTTGTAATTGCTCCATGTATTAGCCCATGGGCGTATGAGACCATCAATCGTTGGAACAATAACGCCATTGATCCAAACAGATCGTTTGTTGCAAATAGCCCTGCAGAAGAGTGCCGCTTGTTCTTAGAGGCAATGTCTATAAATGAAGTTAAACCGTTTGCTCACTTTGATTTGCATGAAACTACAGATACAGACAATACGGTTTTTCGACCTGATCTTGAGGCTAGAGACGGTGTGAAACAGGAGTTGTGGGAAATACCAGATGGTTTTTATGTAGTTGGTGATACTGAGAATCCGCAAAGAGATTTTCAAAATGCAGTTATTACGTCTGTTAAGGCAGTAACACATATTGCTCCACACGACAGTGAGGGCAGAATTATTGGAGAAAAAATTGAGACTGAGGGTGTGATTAACTATCCATTAAAAAAACTATCTCTTTGTGCTGGTTTTTCTAATGCTACCTATACAACTACAACAGAAGTATATCCTGATAGCCCTAAGGTAAATGACGAAATCTGTGTGGATGCTCAAGTCGCTGCTATTAAGGGTGGTTTAGACTTTTTGATACAAAAAATCTAAACTAACTTCTTCTCTTGGCTACAAATCTTGGGTCGTATAGCTCTCGTGGAGCCCCTTTTAAAAAGATAGAGGGGATAATGCTTGCTACAATTGTGTATAAAATCAAGCCGTTAATGATATCCATATCCACCATAAACTGATTTCTTAAAATAGAAGCGATAACCAATCCAAAAATTAGAGTCGGCATTAGTGATAAAGAAATTTGATATCTGCTTCCCCAACATTCATTTAAGAAAAATCGTAGAGAAACAAAGACATTAAGATATCGAATCGGTACAAATATCGCTAAAAACCAAAGCCCGTAGAGTAAGCTGTTGATACTTACTGCAGACAGATCGATTTTTACTCCTGCTTTAAAAAAGTAAAATGGGATCAATAGACCTGCAAAAAAACTAATGGAGTATAGCATTTTCTCTGAGTCATCGGTTTTAATAAAATGCCTAAACTGAGCCGCGATAACGCCGGCAATAAATGCCCCGATTAAGTAGTAGGCGCCAAGCTTCATCGTAACAACACCACAAATAAACGCCATAAGAATCATAAAGGTAACTTCAGAGTCAGGGGCGTAGGGGGCAATGATTTTTATAAAAAATTGAAATGCTAATGGGAGAACTAATATCATCATCACAATGACTCCCAAAGATATACTTAATTGGCCAATGGACTCTGATTGTAGGGAGAAAAATAAAATGACAAGGGCCAAGACCTCTTTGGCGATAGCTTTAGATCGTATCCAATATTTTTGCTGCTCTGTTAATTTAAATCCACTAATAGAGTTTAATATAAAGCCGGTTGAAGGAGTTGTTAGGCCAAGGGATAGAATGGTTGCCACTCGGTAGTTTAAATCTAGTGCCCAATGTAAACCGTAGGCGCAAACGAAAATAATAACAACAGAGATCACAACGTGCTTAATTAATGTTGGGGCATCTTTTTTGAGTTCATATAGATCGATTTCAAGACCAGCGAATAAAAACAGTGAGGTCACACCAAGGGTAGCAAGCACCTCAAGGGTTGGGCTTGAGCTAAACCAACCTAAAAAATGGCTGGTCAAAATTCCAAGTGCTATGGCAGTAATACCTGCGGGTATACGTAGTCTAAGTAAAAACTTAGGAATTAATAACACGCAAATAATCAATATAAAGTACTTAATCTCATCTGCCATTGCGATATTGTGGCATAAGAGAGGGGCCAAGGCGAGAAAATGAATGGCTATTTTAGGTTAATTTGTACACAAAGCTGCAAAAATTCTCCTATTTAAGATGATTTTGGGATTAAATTAAAGGGCTACGAGTGTAGCCAGTCGGGAGATCCTGTGTTTTTTAAAGTTTCAAACATCAGTCATGCATGGGAAGTCTTTATGCTATTTATGGTTCCTGTGGGCGGAGGAATACCGGCAGGAGTGATCTTGGCAAAGGCCCGGGGAATCAGTTGGTTTTTTACTGCGGGCATTTATCTTATCTCTGATCTAGTTTTGGCCTGTTTGTTTGAACCTATAATGCTACTTATGGTTTTTTTATTTAAGCGCTTCAGCTTTTTTAATAAATTAAGAGAGGCCTTTCGTAAAACTACTGAAAAAACAGTAGCGATGTATGGTGCGACGCCTGGTGTGATGTTACTTGTTTTAATTGCTTTTGGGGTAGATCCAATGACTGGCCGTGCTGCTGCGATGTCTAGAGGATATAATTTTTTAGCAGGTTGGGCCATCGCCATCACAGGGGACATGCTATATTTTTTAGTTATTATGGCTTCAACTCTGTGGTTAAGTCATATTTTAGGTGATGGCACATGGGCCGTAATTATAATTATGGTATTCATGCTAATTGTACCAAGTGCATTTCGCAGAATAAAAACAAAACTGTCTAAAGATAATCCAAAGAGCTTGTAAGAATTTGTCACCTCATTGACAGATTCACTCGTAGTTTGGATACTTTTAAAAAAGGGAGATTACCATGAACTCTGTAGGTTGGTTCGAGATTTATGTAGATGATATGAGTCGTGCAAAGGCGTTTTACGAAGCCGTGTTTTTAAAAAAATTAGAAAAACTTGAAACTCCACCAGGTGAAGGTCCCCTAGAAATGTGGTCTTTTAGTGGTGATATGCAAAGCTACGGTGCAAATGGCTCATTAGTAAAAATGGAAGGTGTAACAGCCGGTGGCAATAGCACTATCGTATACTTCTCTTGTGTTGACTGTGCAGTAGAAGAAAAAAGAGCTGCCGCTAGTGGCGGAAAAATCAGTAAATCTAAATTTTCGATTGGGCCATATGGATTTATAGCGTTGGTTGAGGATACCGAGGGCAATATGTTTGGCCTACATTCTCTTAAGTAGGGGTTTAGTAAATGAGTACAATAGAGACGATCATTATCCCAAAAGCTAAGGATCTAGGTGATGACTTTTTTGTTAGAAGGTCTCTACCAGATATTAAACAAAAAATGGTAGGTCCCTTTGTATTTTGGGATCACATGGGGCCGACGACACTTGAGGGTGAAAAACAGATGAAGGTAAGAGCGCACCCTCATATTGGTTTAGCCACAATTACTTGGTTATTCTCTGGAGAAATCATGCACAGGGATAGTCTTGGAAATGAGCAAGCAATACGACCGGGTGAAGTAAATTGGATGACGGCGGGTAGTGGCATTGCGCACTCAGAAAGATCTGTTCGAAAAGATAAACCAGAAGTTTTAGAGGGGATCCAACTTTGGCTGGCCCTACCAAAATATTCAGAAGATGTTGCCCCTAGTTTTTACCACTGCAAAGAAGAAGATGTTCCTTTGATATCAAAAGACGGTGTGAAACTACGTTTGATTGCTA